>JAFGTL010000240.1 GCA_016934125.1 Candidatus Hydrogenedentota bacterium | reverse complement strand
CTACGAAGCGCTCGCGTTCACCGTGCCCGGCATCGTGGCCCATCAATCGGCCCTGCGCCACGGCGAACAACTCGAAATACCCTGTTTCGATCCGGCCTGAGCCGCTCCCGGCCCGCGTCGCCTCGAAACGGACACTGTTCAGGCTACGGAGGATTGGTTATGTCCCTCTGGATACACGCACTCACCGTATCGGCCATGGCCGCGGCAACAGCCGCAGGCGCGGCAGGCCCCCTCGGCGCCGACTGGCGCATCGCCGGCGAGGGCCAATGGACGCGCTCCGGCCACGCCCCCGAGATGATCCGCCAGGCCCGCACCGACGGCGCCACCACCGCCCTTGCCGAACACCTCGACGGCGCCGGGCCCGTCTGGCGCTGCCTCGTCGAGCCGGGCCCGTCCACCCCCCACGCCGGCTTCTGGTTCGCCGCGTCCCCCGATCTCGGCCGCGGCTGGCTCGTTACCCTCGGCGGCAACCCCGGCACCGGCGGCATGTCCCTCCGCGCCGCCGATGGCGCCGTCCTCTGGCAGGATCGGTTCGCGCCCTGGACGTACTACACCCCCTACCTCGTCGAGGCCGTGGCCGCGCCCGGCAAGGTGCGCGTCCAACTGTTCTCGTGGAACCGCGAAACCCTCCTCGCCCAGAGCGACTGGATCGACGCGCCCGGCGCCGATCCCGCCGCGCCGGACAACCGCCTCGGCCTCTACACCGAGAACGGCGTGGCCCGCTTCTACCACTGGGAACGCGCCGCCGAACCCCTGTCCCCCATCGTGCCCGATTCGCCCACCAAGATGCGGCTCGCCAGCGATGATTCCGGCGAGTGGATCATCGTCGGCCCGGGCGACTGGAAATGGACTTCGCCGGAACGAACCGCCATCCGCCAGGGCGCCAAGATCGAGCGATCCACCGCCATCAACACCGCCCTCGCTGGCCGCGACGGCCTCTGGCAATGCCGGGTGACCGTCGGTCCCGACACCGGCGGCTCCGGCATGACGATCCTCACCAACGAGGCGCTCGATCAGGGCTTCATCGTGTGGCTCGGCGGCACCTTCGGCGCCGGCGGCCTCATGGTCTACCGCCTGCCCCACGAGAACCTGTGGTCGAGCCCCCAGGATAAGTGGCATTACAACACCGAGTACCTCCTCGAGGGCTGCGTCAAGGACGGCACCGTGTCGGCCCGGCTCCTTGCCGCGGACGGCACTACCGTCATTGCGGCCAGCCCCGAGTTCCCCCTCACCGACGAAGAAAAGGCCCGGGACGGCTTCGTCGGCTTCCAAACCTGGAAAGGCACCGCCCGGTTCTGGGGTTTCTCCGCCCAAACCGAAGCCCAAGCCGCCCCGGCCCCTGAACCCCCGGCCCCCGACGCCGCCCTCGGCGCCGGCTGGCGCGTCACGGGCGGCGACTGGCGCTGGGCCGACGCCGAGCACTCCGCCGTCGATCAAACGGCCGCCGACGGCGTGGCCACGGCCCTCGCCCTCGAGGCCCGCGGCACCCGCCACCGGTTCCAGGCCCGCGTCGTCCCCGGCGAGGGCGCCCAGTCCGTGGCCCTCGTGTTCCAGGCCAGCCCCGAGCTCGATCAGGGGTTCGTGTGTGGGTTGGGCAAGGGCGCCTACCTCCGCACGCTCGCCGGCCGCACCCTATGGGAAAAGGCCGACATCCCCTGGCAGCCCGGGCAGGCCTACACCATCGAGGCCAACGTCATCACCGACCGCGTCCATGCCCGCATCCTCGACGCCGCCGGCAACGTTATCGCCACCTCGGGCGACTGCTACGTGTCCGACACCAACAACACCCGCGAGGGCGTCCTCGGGTTCCGCACCGAGAACGGCGCCGCCCGGTTCAGCCACTGGAGCGTCACCCCCCTCGAATAGCCCGCCCGGGGACACAAAAAACGCGGAGGCGCCGTTGCGGCGCCTCCGCTCCACTGGCAGGGCAGTCAATGCACCTCTAAGACGGGGGAGCAGAAAGGGGTAGTTTTGTTGGAGGTCGCATTAGAGGATGCCGGGTCCTGCCATAAGCCAGGCCAGAAGGACAACCACCAGGCCTCCCAACAGGCCCGCCAAGCGTTCCCTAAACGCTGAGTTGTCCATGGTTTGCCCTCCGCGCCAAGCTAGTACCTAAACTCTCGTTCACGTCCTTCATCCACCAGTAGAGCATGCTGCGTGCCAACTTCGGCCCGTCGTCCCTAACTGGCCATTCTGTAAAGAGATAACATAACGACCCCGCCGCCGAATTCCCGATCAAACCCCTTGATCGCCCTGATCACCGTCACAAAAAGTTGTCACGAGTGACAATTAGTTGTACCAAATCCCCTCCAGCGCCCCGGAACCCCGGCCCTTACCCTATCCCGCGCTCTCTCGCCCCTGTCCAGGTGTGTTCAGCCGTGACAAACATCTGCTCGAAGACACACGGCATCCACATCGATAAGGTGAAACAAGGGGAGGCAACGGGCGAAACCGGGGCCGGCGCGGGCCGGGACGTGGCTTATTCCTTGAACGGCGTGGCCACGTTCCAGGTCTGCTCCATGCCGACGAACTTGCCCGGGCCGTCCGCGGTGGCGCAGTACAGACACACCGGTTTGCCGTCTTCGATGAGCAGTTGCGGCCGCTCGAAGCTGCCGAGTTCGGCGGTCGTGCCGTCATCCCACGCGATCTTGCGCGAATAGGCCTTGCCCGGCTGGCTGACTGTCCATTCGACGCCGTCGGTCGACACGGCATGCACGCCGGCGTGGAATTCGCCCGTCAACGTGCCCGACTGATCCTTGGCGATCATTTCATAGTGGTCGCCCGCCCACCAGATGTACGGATCCTCGACGTGCAACCCCATGTAGCTGTCGCGGAGCCGCTCGAAGGGCTGCCCCAACCCCGCCGACTTGGCCACGCCGAGCCGGGTGCCCTCGCCGCGCACGTTCGAGCGGTACACGAGCAGAATGCTGCCGTCATCCGCCACACACGGCGCCGGGTTCGTGATCACGTTGTCGTCCCATTTCCCCGGCCGGGGCAGCAGCACCGGTTCATCCCGCCGTTCCCACGGGCCGAACACCGACTTCGACGTCGCCACACCGATCCGGATCCCCGCGTAGGTGCGGCTCCTGAACCGCGCCACCTCGTCCGAGATGGGATCGGCGAGGGCCTCCGGCGACGGCCCGTCGCCCTCGTAAGTCGAGCCGATGTAGAAGAGCAGGAACGTGTCGCCGTGCTTGTGAATCGTCGGATTATGCGTCATCCGCCCGTCCCAGAACGCCGAGCCCCGCGGTTCGAGCACGACTTCCTGGAACGTAAACGGGCCTTCCGGCCGATCCGATACCGCACGCACCACCTCGGAATAGAAGATGTAACCGGCGAAGAACGAGTACTTCTTGGGCCAGCGCGAGGCGAACAGATGGTACTTCCCATCCTCGCCCCGGATGCACGATCCGCCCCAAACCCAGTACTCGTCCATTCGGAACCCGCCGTTCTTCACCGACGGGCCCAGCCGATCGATAAACCCCTGATTGTGATCCTGAGCCATTGCTTGTCCGCTCCAAATCAGACACGCCAGCAGGAAAGAAAACCCGACTTTCAACCCGTATACCTCCCACCCGATCGGGGAACAGGGCCGCCCAGACACCCCGCGCCCATCGCCCAGACCGCGCCCGTTGCCCCCACAGCATAGAGCCCCGCGCCCCCAACCCGCAACCCGCCGGCTGCGCCCTCCGCGCCGATACCCGGCCACTCGTTGCGCATCTCGCACCGAAGACGAGCCGATTTGGCTCAGCCGCCTCCGGCGGGACTCGACGGCGGGGCGGGCTCGATTCACACCGTTGAAACGGCTGGCGATTCTCGATCCCGAAAGGTACCCCGGCTCGTGGGCCCGGGACACTCCCTCCGGAATACGCGCTTGGTGGCCTTGGTGGTCAGGATTTGCCAGCCTTCTGTTAAACCACCAAGCCACCAAGGCCACCAAGCATGAAGAGATGCTGCAACAGAGGGAACGCAGCCTGAAGGGCGTGTTGCGTCCCGAAAGGCAGCGTGCTAACCTGGGCGTATGGCAGTGGGGACGAAGTCGCACCGAAGATGGGGGTGCGCCGCGTGGGCGGCCAGTGGGCGCGTCGTCGTGCCATCTGAACGCGCGATTGCGTCGCTACTCGCCGCGCTGGTTCTGGCGATCACCCAATGCTCATGGGCAGATGGCGTCGTTCTCGCCAGGATGAAGCGCGTTGAACTCGGCTCAGTCGACGTGCCCCCACGGACTACCGCGACGATGGGCCGTTTCTGCCCGGCAACCGGTATTGCCGCCACCCCTGACGGATCGGTGTATGTCCTTGTCTCCGATAGGGCCGAATCCGTTCAGGTGTTCCGCATTGAAGGGGAAACGGCTGAGGCCGTCCAGCGGATCCCGTCCAATGGCCGGGAGCCCGTGCTGCTGGCATCGGACGGCGCGCTCGATTGTGCATTCCTCTATGGCGGCCTCAGGGCGCCGCTGTTGGCAGATATCTGGCGCATCGGCAACACTGACGCCAAACCGCATCGAGAGCTGAGACGTGCTCGCGGGCCGCGTTTTCTGTCTTGCGGCGGCAGTTTCCCCTGGAGTTGGGGCAACGACTATCTCCCCACCGCAATCGCCCCAATGAACGGCAATGGCTATCTGATCGTCGGATGGATCGACGAGATCAAGCTGTCCAAGGGAAGCTGGCTTGGCGAGCACGGGGTATACCAGAAGTACTTCGCGGTGGAATGGGAACAGGGCGAGTTCGGCCCATACAAACGGCTGGACGGTAGGGGCCGGTTCAGCGCCCATCTCAGGCACCTTGTGCCCGCGGGCGACGGGTTGACGACGTACAGCCTCTTCGTGAGGCGCATGCAGGCCAACAAGGCCACCGGGAAAGACATCCTGTTCCTTGGCAGACACACGGCCGGCCAGGGCTGGGCGAAGGATGAGGTTGTACATGCCCGCACGCGCAGCCGGGATTCGCGTATCAGCAGCTCGGCGCTTGGCTGCACGGGCGAATCGGTGTGCGCGCTGTGGACGGTGAGCCACGAGGGCGTCTACTCCGCCAGGAGAGACAGCGGCGGCTGGACGGATCCCGAACCCGTCCTGTCCGGGCCGGACGAGCCCGTCTTGGCGACATGCGGGATGGCGCCTGACGGCGCTTGCCACGTTCTTGTGTTGCGGAAGGACTCGTTGTTTCTCATGTCGCGCGTCAACGGCCGTTGGGAGTCCCTCAGACTCGTGGATCGCGAGGACACCCCGACGCCGAACCGCCCGGACATGGCCGTCGACTCGAAGGGACGTGTGCATGTCGCCTACCTCGCCGACTGCACGGGCGACACGGCAACTGCGGTATACGAGTGCTATGAAGTCGGCCCGGCTGGCCGCGCGCCGAGCGGGCGTCCCGGAGCGGGCGCACCGAAACGGCTGCCGGGCCCACCGGCCCTATACCCAGCCTGCCATCTCCAAGTAGCCCCACCACATCCACGGGCTCAGATAGGCGCCAAAGGCACCCATGATTAGTAGCACCCCAAGAAGGGCGCGGCTCATGTGCAGCCCCCATTTGTCGATGGCCTTCGGGGCGGGGCGCAACGCGCGTGTACGCCACAGAATCACACCGGAGGCAAAGAAGAGGGCTATCGCGGCCAGCAGTTCGAGCATGCCTATCGCACCGTCCAACCGAGTCACTACCGGATACGCCGGTTCGCCGGGCCATACAACTCCATACAGACGCACGAAGCCGCCCCACCGAAGCCAAGACATGGCCTGATACACAATGGCGATCGTTGCCAGCAGCGCGGCCCTCTTCGGATTGAAGACCTGCATGTGCTTTACCCCCCCTTGCCTCCTTGCCTACGACGAGATGGCCACCAGCAGGTAGCCGAGGAAGACCACCTGTCCCGTTCCCTCTGTTGTAGCACCGGCGTCCTCGCCGGTGGACGGCCGCCCCGATCTCGCCCCGGTTGCCATACCGCAAGTCTAGCACAGCTGCGCATCTCGCGCAACGGAAATGAGGAGGAACCCGCCCAAGGCCCGGGCCCAGCCGTCCCCCCACGGACTCGTAGTCCGAAAACAGCCCATTCCGGTGCTGTTGGGGAAGTGGCCGAGCCCTGCGTGAATACCGCGAGAAAGGCGAAACACACCCATCAGCTGGCCCGGTGTCAAGAGGCATAGCTCTCCGTTCCGCACTCCGGTTCGTTTTTCGCACCGCCCCGGTGCTTCGGCGCGCTCGCGCCCGATGCTGCAAATGGATGTCTGGTTGGGTTATACCATTGGCGGAAACGCTCATTGTCTGCGCAATTGGGATATTGTCGAGTGAGGAGGAGAGCCTGATGAGACTGTGCATTTCAACAACGGTAGTGATCGCTGTCCTGAGCCTGTTCTCGGCGTCGGCCCGCGCCGCGTTGTTCGAGGAGACATTGGCCGTACAGATCCCGCGAGGCGTCTATGGGCCGCGAGGCATGATGGGGGATTTTGTCTTCCTCAAGGATGGCACCCTTGTAATGTCGTACACCAAGGACGGCGCGATCATGGGAATCAAATCGGCCGACCAAGGCAAGACCTGGGGCGAACCCTATGTGCTCGTGGCCAAACCGCAGTTCGGCCCGGGGTACTTCTGCCATCCCAGTTTCCTCCGGCTTGCCAATGGCCAGATTATGAATGCCTACATATACTCGACAGGCGCCGAGACTCCCTACTTCGGGCAGCACTACTTCCGTCGGTCGACCGACGAGGGGGAGACGTGGAGCGAACAATTCTGTATGACGCCGCACCCGGGTTGTGTCTTCATCCACAACGATCGCCTTATGACGCTGTCTACCGGGCGAATCCTTGCCATCGCCGAATACAAGGCATACATGCCAAGCAGGGCGGACCATAACGGCTACGTGGCATTGGCCTTCTACTCAGACAACGGCGGATACGGTTGGCAAGTGAGTAGGAACACCGTGGACATGTATCCCATCGAGGCGCAGGAAGCCGATGCCGTGGAATTGAGGGACGGGCGGATTCTGATGTTCGGCCGCACGTACAAGGGCCATCCATTCCGTGCGTATTCCAAGAACCAAGGGGCGACGTGGTCGAAGGGTGAGTTGATTGAAGAGCTTGTCATGGAAACGGCGAGCAATCCAAGTGTGCGGCGGATTCCATCAACGGGCGATCTCCTGTTCGTCTGGGGTAGCGAGGCATCGAGCGAAGGCGTAACCACGCCGCGGCGTTGCGCTCTCACGACGGCCATCTCCCAAGACGAAGGCGAGACGTTCATCCACCAACGCAATATCGCCCGCGATCCCGAGGACGATTACGGCTATCAGT
>JAFGTL010000239.1 GCA_016934125.1 Candidatus Hydrogenedentota bacterium | reverse complement strand
CGGCTCCCCGCCTGGACGGCCGAGAAGACGTGCAACTACACCGGCCCCGTGGACGTGCTGGCCGCCGAACAGCCCGGCGCGACGCTCGAACTCGAGTTCGAAGGGCGACTCGTCGGCATCAACGCCATTGCGGGCATGGACGCAGGCATGCTCGAATGCGCCGTGGACGGCGGCGAGCCGTTCACAGTGGATCTGTTCGACCAATACTGCGAGCGGTTCCACCGCCCGGTGTGCCGCGTGCTCGCCGAAGACCTTCCGGCCGGCCCCCACGTGATCCGCCTCCGCATCGCCGAATCGGCCGACGAACGCAGCACCGGCCACGCCACCCGGATCCTGCGGTTCGTGGTGAACTGACACCTCCTGCCCGAACCCCTACGCCTCGCGCGGCGGACGCCTCCGGAGCCACAGAAGCGCCGCACCCCCGCCGACGATCAGCCCGAGGCTGATCACCTGGTAGACGGTGAGGTGGGCGACGGAGCGGGCGTTGTCGCCCCGGACGAATTCCACGAAAAACCGGAGCACCCCGTACAGCAGCAGGTAGGTGAACAGCACGGCGCCGTCGTGCTGCTTGCGGTGGAGCACGACCTTGGCCACGGCGAACACGATCAACAGCCCGGCCACCATGTAGAGCTGTGCCGGATGCACCGTCAGGCTGTGGCCGGCCGCCGGATCCACGAGGCCGGCGTTGACGTGCTTGGCAAAGGCCACGCTGCCCGGCGGGAACCGGACGGCCCACGGCAGGCTCGATTCGGTGCCGTAGCAACAGCCGTTCAGAAAACACCCCACCCGCGTGATGGCCTGGCCAAGGGGCAAGTAGACGGCCATGATGTCGAGCGCTTTCACGAGCGGGATCCGGCGGATGCGCAGGTATACGGCGACAGCCGCCACACCGCCCGCCAGCCCGCCGTAATACACCAACCCGCCCCCCCACAACAGAAACGCGCGCCATACGTGCCACGGCGAATCGTATTGAACGATGTAGAAGGCCTTGGCGCCCAGGATCGCGCCCAGAAACCCCCACCCCCCCGCCATCGGCGACAACGCCCCGCAATCGCCCCGGCGCCCGGCCTCGCGCACCGTCAGCAACGTGCCCGTGATGAACGCGACGGTGAGCAACGTACGGTATGCGCCGAAACTCACCCCGCCTATGTGAAACAACTCAGGACGCATCGCCGCGCCAGTGTAACCGTTCCGCCCCGCCTACGCAACAGGTCTCGCGAGAGCCGGCACAGGTGAAGGTTCCGACCCGCCAATCGCGTAACGACGTTATTTTACAGCAACTTACACAGCATCAGCGGCCCGCGCGAGAAATAGCTTGCATTACAAGGTAATGTGCGCTACACTATAGCCATGAAGCCGCGCGGGATCGATATCGACAACTGGACGACCCAGCTCCGCAAGGGGCTGCTCGAACTGTGCATCATGAACCTGCTGGGCAAACAGGAACTCTACGGCTACGACCTCGTCAAACAGCTCGGCCGTGTGCCCGGACTCGTCGTGACAGAGGGAACCATCTATCCCCTGCTGTCACGGCTCCGGAAAACGGGGCTTCTGACGACTCGCATCGAGGAGTCGTCGAGCGGGCCTGCGCGCCGCTACTACGCGCTGTCCGAGGAAGGCACGCGCGTGCGGACGCTCATGAACCGCTGCTGGGGCGAATTGACAGAGGGAGTCGGCCGGATTCGGCAGCAAGGGGAGGAAACCCATGGTTGAGTGGACGCCGGAAGCAACAGAATACCTTGACGGCTACCTCAAGCAGGTGGCCGCGCTCGCGCGACATCAGGAGGAGGACGTGGACGAGATCGTCCAGGACTTGCGCGATCACGTCGTGCAGGAGGCCGAGGCGGCTTCGGAAACGATGATCACCACCGATCGGCTCCGAAGGGTGCTCGCCGTAATCGGAACGCCGGAGCAGGTGTCCGGCTTCGAGAGCGCGCTGGTCGGAAACGGCGAGGGTGCGGCCACGCTGCGCGGCGCCGTCGACGAACTCAAGCGATCGGCCTCGGCGCCAACGCCCGCCGCCGGGGCGCCGCACGACAGGCCGGCCAAACGGGCCATGGGTTTCGTGCGCGCGTTCCTCATCGCCGCCTGCTGTCTCCTCATCGGATACGGCATCGGCTGGCTGCAGACGAGGCACCGCCTCGAGCGGGCCTATGATGCCCGCGCCATCGGTGAAGTCTACGCCATGCAGACTGTGCGCCACCTGCAGGAATTGGAGGAGCAGTTCCGCGGGGCCGAATACATCGACGAGGACGGCGACGGAACGGCCGACTACGGCACGTTGATGGAACTCATGGAACGGTTTGACGAGACGAGGGTGCACATGAATAACCTGTCCAAGTGGGGCTATACTTTGGACATGCACGTCACCCCCAGCGGCGTCGAGGGCGGCCCCGGGTTCGAGTGCATAGCCGCCGCCTACCGGGAGGATACGGGGCAAACCGTCTCGTTCCGCGGCTCGCACACCGGATCGATAGGGCGCTTCCTCACCGACGGCGCGCCCTCAGGTGCCCCCACTCTGCCCGCAGGCCAGAAGATGCAGGTGCTGCCGTAAGGAGAATTCGGGATACGTGACCGGCGCGGCTTCCTAGCCGGCCTGCCCCTCACCGCCGGTGCCGGGCTCAAGAACGGCCTCCACCTCGCCGTGCCACCCCTCCCCGATCCGCCAGCGGATCGTGATGGGCACGTCCTCGTCGATCGTTCCCCGCAGTCGCATCTCCGGGCTCTCGCCGCGGCCGTGCGGCGCCGTCCACTCGACGGCGGCCGGTTCGGCGCGCACCCCCTCGGGCAGCCCGGCGATCTCCGCGGACGCGCGGGCGGGGCCGGTGGCCTTGAAGTCTACCGTCAACGACACCGCGGCCGTCCCGTCCTCACCCAAGACGATCCGGGCGGGCCCGCTCACGTCGGGATCGAGCGTCGTACGAAGCTGCTTGATCTTCTCGAGGAGGCTGTAGGGTTCGACCAGGCTTTCCTCGGTGGCGAACTCCAGGTAATCGCGCAACAGCACGGTGAAGTACACGCAGTTGTCCGGGGATTGGCCGAAGCGCACTTGGCCCTCCTCGTAGTCGCGCGTCGGATCGCGATCGATGGCCAGTTTGTACTTCTCCTCGCGCTGCTTGGCATTGATCCCGGCCGCGGACTCCCACGGATTGACGCCGCTCCCCAGTTCGCCGTACCGCGCGCACAACTGCACCTCCGGGGCGAGGTTCTCGCGGATGGCGTCGAGGTAGATGGGCTTCGGCTCGATCTCGGCCGCGAGCATGATCCCGTGGCAATACTCGTTGTTCCAACTCATGCCGGCGGTGAGATAGTGGGGATACCCCCAGCCCCCGCCCGGCTGCCGGTGGGTGGCCATCCAATCGTTCAACGCGAACACGGTTTCGCGGAGGCGGCGATCCTCGGGCCTGTGCTTGAGCAGATAGGGCAGCCCATTCGTGGCGTACTGAGCAATGTACGGCTTCACGAACGGGTTGCGGTAGCCCATCTGATCGTTGCCGATGTAGAGATCGTTGCCGACGGCCGGCTTCCCGCTTTCGGTGAAGAGCAGGTTCTGGCCCTGAGTCTCCTGGAAGGTCTCCCAGAGATGAACGGCGTTGTCGAGGTGTTTCTGCTCGCCGGTGTACTCGTACATCTTCACGGCATCGGCGACCACGCCGATCGTGCGCGTGTAGCTGCGTCCCGCGTGTTGGTGCGCGATTGACCACTCCGCCGCCGCCTCCGCGGCTTCACGGTAGCGCGGATCCCCCGTCTCCTCGAACATCAGGTAGAAGGAACTCCACCCTTTGTGCACGTAGATGGGCGTGTTGGCGAAGCGCGGGTTGAAGGTGCCCGGGCCGTGGCCGGGCCGATCGCGCCAGAGGTTCCCGCGCCGGCACGCCCCGTAGAACTCGGGGTTCGGCCCCCAGTACATGCCGAGATCGTAGTAGTTGCGCAGCCAGTCGTAGGCCACCTTGCGCAGCCGGCCGTCGCCGCTGCGGAACCACTCTTCCCAGGCGTACAGACTGTGGTTGAGGCGGACGGGTGAGGTGTACTCCGGCCGGGCCTGTCCGGGCACCCATTTCCACGGCATCGAGCCGAGATCATCGCCCTTCATCTGCATTTCCTGGAGCGCGTAGATCGCCTTCTCGACGGCCCCGCGCAGGGCCGGGTGATCGACATCGAGCGGCGCCCCCGTGCCGTACACCGCGTCGTAGAGCCGCCAATCGGCGTGCGTGCAGATCGGCCCGTCCAGGCGCGCGGCCAGCGTCTCGCGCGGCACCGGCACGATGACGAGTTCGCTGAACCGCCACGCGCCCTCCTGGATCATGAGCCCGTCGGACTCGACATCATCCACCGGCTCGTTGCGGTTCGAGCGAATCCGCACCGCGCCCTCGGCCTCACCCACCTCGAAGGTGCCGCGATTCTGCCGGAGCGCGAGCGGATTGGCAACGGAAACGAGGGTGCCATCGCTGAGCGCGAGCTGGGCGATCAAGTCCGCGTTGCCCTCGTCGGCGAAGCGCGAATCGACGTCCCGCCCGAGCATGTGCGCCGGCCCCGCGGTCGCGTTCGCTGCCTGCGCGCCCGGCGCGGTGAGCGTCCAGCCGAAATCGGGCGTCCAGTGGTCGCCCGCGGGATGCGCCTGGATCCGATGCGTCACCGTGACCTCGCCGAGGCGGCTCACCTGCACATCCACCTCGCGCGACCACTCGTCCCCGTCCTCGTGGTAACGAAGCCAGACGAAGTGAGCCCCCTCATCAATCACGGTGACGGATCCCTCACCGCCGGGATCCGGCCCAAACGGCTCAGCCACCGCAAGGACGCCGCCGTCCGCGCCCAGCAGTCGCACGCCGCCGCCGGAAGCCTCCACCGCGAACGCCTCCGTCTCGAACCGCTCCGCTCGCCCGGCCGGCGCCGCCGCATCCCCGCTGACGCCGGCCGTGTATTCCAGTTGGGCCCCGGCAGGGATCCGCGCGGGGAAACCGATCATCACGCGGCGCACAGATCCGTCGGGGTGGCGGGAGATGACGCGGGCCTGCGCATTGATGCGCTCCTGCCCATTCGTCACGGTGAACGCGGGATGCGCCCCGTCGATCCGGCCGGCGGGCACCGGAATCGACACGCGGGCGACAGTGGCCTGATCGCAACGGCCCGGGTTCGTCACGGTGAACGGCATCGTGTCTGTAGGCTCTGCCGCCACACACGACAGACTCACCGCGGGCAGCACCACGAGCATCAGTCCAAACCTCATTCCGCATCTCCTCCTTGGGCAGGCTCCATCATCGCGTTCCACGGATCGACCATCTCGAGCCCCCGGCCGCTCAACTCGCGGTAGACATCCGGCAGATCGAAGTGCTCCAACACATTCGGCAGCATTGCCGACAAGGGCCACTGCTGGAGCCTGGTTTCGGCGAGTTCCGTGTAGGAGCGGGGCGCGTTGATGAGCGTCACGCGCTGCACGCGCTCATCGAGAAGCGCGGCCAGCGCCCCGGGAATGCTGCCCCAACCCCGCGCCACCAGGTGCACCTCGTCGTAGCCGAGCGACGCCATCCAGTCGAGCGTGCAAAGCAGATCGTGTACGCGCCACGCCACGTAAGACTCGCCGAGCATCAGCGCATACGACGCGTAGTGGTAGTCGCTTCCGTACAGGCTGAAGAAGCTGTCCGGCCGGCAGGAATCCGGCCGCGATTCGCCGATGCCGCGGTAATCGCACGCAAAGAAGGCCTCATTCTCTTCCTGAAGTTTGCGGAGAAACGCGTCTTCGCGCAATTCCTCGTCGGAAGACAGGTGCGGCACATACAGCACGGCCGGGCCGGTTCCACGGGACGGCCGGGCGTGCCGCGTGCTGTCCTCGAGCTTCGTAACCACGGCCTGGGCGCCGAACTCGACCTCCGTCTCGAGCACGAACTGACTCGCCCTCGCACGGCCGTAGTCTCGCCGTGTCCACGGCCGGAGGATGCGGTATTCGGGAGGCCCCTTGCGCGCCGGCAGGTGCAGGAGCGCCGCCACCCGCCG
>JAFGTL010000238.1 GCA_016934125.1 Candidatus Hydrogenedentota bacterium | reverse complement strand
GTGGGCTCCGCGGTGATGTCGCCGATGGTGTTCGAGAAGTCCCTGAGCATGTCGCAGAACATCGCCCTCCAGGAGGGGGCCCGGATCGACGGGCACTACATGGTGGTGGTCGACTTGCAGGAGTCCCACTGGGACTGGAGCCAGGGCGAGCCGCCCGAGGACAACCCGGACTACTACCTGCGCTACTGCAAGTCCTTCTCGCGCATGGGGGGCACCATGCGCTACCTGAGCGCCGATAACCGCGATTTCCTGCTGGCGTTGGTGCACCGGCTCGAACACCTCGAAGGGGGCGACGCATGGCGGCCCCGCGGCACGGCGAAATGAAACAGAACCCGGCCGGCGCCGCGCCGTGCCGGTGAGCGATAGGGAGGCAGAGCAACACGATGGCCAAGTTGGCGGCGGCGGAACGTGCGGTGCTGGATGCCATGGTGGCGCGCCGGCCGGATCTCGAGGAGTGCGTCGAGGGGCTCCTGGCGGTGCACGGCGCGCTGGTGCGCGTGTACGATGGCGGCGGCAAGCTGCTGCTGTGCGGCAACGGCGGGAGCCACGCCGACGCCATGCACATTGCGGGCGAACTGTGCAAGAGTTTCGAGCGGAAACGGCCGATTCCCGCGGCCACGGCCAAGCGGTTCAAGGGCCTGCCCCACGGCGACGACTTGCGCTGGCACCTCGAGGCCGGGCTCCCGGCCATCACCCTCGGACTGAACGGATCGCTCAAGACGGCCGTCGAGAACGATTCGCCCCTCCGCGACATGGCCTTCGCCCAGGAGGCCTTCGCCCTCGCCAAGAACACGGATCTCCTGCTGGCCCTGTCCACCTCCGGCAATGCGCAGAACTGCCTTATGGCCATGACGGCCGTGAAGGCCCTGGGCGCGTCCACCGTCGCGTTCACCGGGCCCAAGGGCGGGCACATGGCCGAGGCGGCCGACATTGCCATCAAAGCCCCCGGCGACAGCACCAAGGTGATTCAGGAGGCCCACATCGTCCTGTATCACACCTGTTGCGCCATGATCGAGGCCCACTACTTCCCGTCGCCGCGGTAGGGGCGTCGGCCGGCTATCCGTTCCGCTTGCGGAACACCCGCCCCTCGAAGGTGTCGCCGAACACCGCCTGGCAGGCCACCTGTTCCACCTGCTCCATGCCCAGCGGTTCGAACATCTCCGCGTAGTTCCGCGGGAAGTGGCGCATCGAGATGCCGCGTTCATCTTCCAGCGTCAGGATGAAGCCCCGGGTGATCCGTACCATTTCCGCGAAGATCCAGTTGCTGTCGTAGTGAATGTGTTCGAGGGCCGCCATGCTGAACACAAGATCGTAGTCGTTGTCGGGCATCTCCTTGATGATCAACTCGACGGGCCCGTGGAACAGCGTGATGGGCATATTGGGGAAGGCCTCGCGCAGGGCGGCCACGGCTTTCGCGCTGATCTCGACGCCCTCGATGTCCGTGTAGCCGTTGCGGTAGAGGTGGTCGAGGTTGCGGCCCGCGTTGCACCCGATCTCGAGAATCCGCCCGCCCGGCGGGACATGACGCTTGACGACCTCCACGAGCAGCTCGCTTCCCCGGGGGTCGTCGTCGAGATACGTCTGGGGATCGTTCGCCCCGTCCCATGGATCCGCCCAATAGCGGTGGATGATGTGGAGCGGCAACGGATACTGGTTATACTCGTCCGGCTCGGAAGGGGTGTCATTCATCGGGCGGCATCCTTTGTCGGCCTCGGCCACCCGTCCATCCTACCAGCGTCCTCGCCGCCGCCTCAACCGCAGGCGGTTGGCTATGCGATTCCTGCTCTGTGTCATCGTGTCTCCCTGCAAGAGAAGAGAGACAAGAGGCCTCACACGGAGCCACGAAGAACACGGAGGGGAACCGGAGCGGTGGGCCGGAACGCCTTCCGTGGTCTTGGGGCCTGGGTGGGCGCTCGGAAGATCTCCAGAGATCTGGGCTCCGCCGCTGCTTGCGCAGGGCGCGGCTTCGCGGGCATACTGGCCAAGCCTTGCCGCTCAAGGAGTGCGCGGGGACGGGAACAGAGGCTCCTACAGGGCACCGACTCGGTTCCGGGTGCAAGGATTCAGCCCGTCTCCCCGTACAACCGTATCAGAGCGCGAAGAGCGACTGGCCGGGCCTGCGCGACGGACGGTTGGGGGTACACGGAGGCAGACGGAAGGGAGGAACGTGAAATGAGGTGGTCGGTCTGCGCGTTGAGTGTGTTGTTCGCCCTGGGTTGCGGCGTTGCGGGTGGCCCTATCCCGCAGCCCGGCGACACGAAGGCCGTCGACGTTGGCGGGGGCCTGACGATGGAGCTGGTGTGGATCCCGCCGGGCACGTTCATGATGGGCAGCCCGAGCGGCGAAGAAGGTCACGGTGCCGACGAGGCGCACCACCGGGTGACGCTGTCGAGGGGGTTCTGGATGGGGAAGTACGAGATCACCCAGGCCCAGTGCGAGGCGGTGATGGGCAGCAATCCGTCCCATTTCAAGGGCGACAAGGACCTCCCGGTGGAGCAGGTGTCGTGGGACGGGGCCCGTGCCTTCTGCGAAGTGCTCTCTCGAAAGGCCGGGGCTGAGTTCCGGCTGCCCACCGAGGCGGAGTGGGAGTATGCGTGCCGGGCAGGCACGACCACGCCCTTCCATCTTGGCGAGACGATCTCGACGGATCAGGCGAATTACGACGGGAACGACACGTACGGGAACGGACGGAAAGGGGAGTACCGGGAGAAGACGACGCCTGTAGGGAGTTTCCCGGCGAACGCCTGGGGTTTGCACGATATGCACGGGAACGTGTGTGAATGGTGCGAGGATTGGTATGACACCAACTACTACGCGAACAGTCCGGAGCGCGATCCCCGAGGGCCTCGGCCCCCTACATCATGCTCGCACCGCGTGATTCGCGGCGGCTGCTGGCGCCACGTTCCGAGGAGTTGCCGGGCGGCCGACCGGGCCGGGAGCACGCCGGACGAGCGGGACGACGGCCGGGGCTTCCGGGTTGCCTCGTCCGCAGTTCAGTAGCGGTCACGCGGGGCTTGTTCCGCCGTCCTGGACTATGCGGTGCCCTGCCGTCGAGCCGGCTTGGGAGGAAACGTCACAAGCTTGTCGCGATGCTGCTGCTCACGTTTGCGGAGGTCGGCCGCCATGGCGCGCAGATCGTTGTCAAACTGCTTGGCATACTCCTCGCGGATTCGGCGGACTTCTTCAACAATCGGATCGTCGCGCATGGCTAGTTCTCCATGAGTTCCTCAGGAGTGCAGATGATGGGGCACGCATAGCGCGCCTTCTCGACGATCGCTTCGATCTGGCAGCGGTGCGCCGCATTCGCCAGGTGCTCCCACCACTGCAGCGTGATCTCCTGGTGGGCGGCGATCACCATGTCCCGGCTCCGGCGGCTGGCCAGGTAGCTGACGATGCTCGTCTCTATGTACACCTTCTGACTCACGCTGGACAGTATATCACCTCCCGAGACGCCGGCACCCTTCCCGTGAATCGACAGGCGCGCGCCAGGGGCCAGGATGAAGCCCAAGTCGTTGGACGGGACTCGTTGCGCCGGTTTGATCCGGGCCATGGGCGTGGTATGCTGGGCTTCCGCGGTGGCGGCACGGGCGTGCCGGCCGCGGGAGGGAGGTGTGTGGATGGTTCGGGTGCGCGGCGGAGCGGGGAAGGGGCGCCGGGCATGCTGGTAGGCATCCACCAACCCCATTACCTGCCGTGGCTGCGATATTTCGAGAAGATCGCCCGGAGCGACGCGTTCATCGTGCTGGATACGGTGCAGTTCTCGAAGAATGGCTGGCAGAATCGGAACAAGATCAAGACGGCCCGCGGCGTAGGGTTGTTGACGGTGCCGGTGCACGCGAACCTCCACGATCCCATCGCCCGGATCGCCGTGCGCCGGGACGGCAAGTGGCGGCGGAAGCACTGGCAGTCTATCCGGCAGAGCTACGCGAAAGCGCCCTATTTCGAGGCGCATGCGGCGTTTTTCGAGACGGTGTACGCCCAGGACTGGGCGCTGCTGGCCGACTTGAACCGGCACCTGCTGGACTATTTCCTGGCGGCGTTGGGCATTGACACGCCCGTCGCGTACGCGTCGGAACTCGATGTGCCGGGCACGGCGACGGAGCGGCTCGCGAACCTCGTGAAAGCCGTGGGTGGCGACACGTACTACAGCGGCGCGTTCGCCCTCGATGAATACCTCGACGCGGATCTGCTGGCACGCGAGGGCATCGGGCTCGAACTGCAGGACTGGACGGCGCCCGTCTATCCCCAACTGCACGGGCCGTTTGTGGCCGATCTCTCGATCATCGATTTGATCATGAACTGCGGGCCCGACTCGCTCGCCATCATTCTGGGAGGCAACGCGTGATTCCCCACAGCGCACCGACACTCGGCCCCGAAGAAGAGGATGCCGCCGCGCGCGCCATCCGATCCGGGCGGCTCGCCCAGGGCCCGGAGGTCGAGGCGTTCGAGCGGGAATGCGCGGAGGCGTTTGGCTTCGCCGAGGCCGTGGCCGTAAACAGCGGGACGAGCGCGCTGCACCTGGCGCTGGGCGCCCTCGGCGTGCCCGGGGACGCGCCGGTGGCGGTGCCGTCGTACGCGTGCGCGGCCCTGGTGACGGCCGTGCTGCTCCACGGGGCGCGGCCGGTGCTGTGCGACAGCGGGCCGGACTACAACCTCGATCCGGATGCGGTGCCGGGGGCGTGCGGGGTGGCCATTGTGCCGCATCTGTTCGGCGCGCCCGCGCGGGTGCCGGCGGGCCGGACGGTCGTCGAGGACATTGCCCAGTCCATGGGGGGGCCGGCGGGCCGGGGCGCCCACGCGGCGATCACGTCGTTCTACGCCACGAAACTGATCACGACGGGCGAGGGCGGGATGTTCCTGACGGATGACGCCAGGCTGGCCGAGTACGTGCGCGATCGGCGCGATTACGATAACCGCGACGATTTCGTGGTGCGGCACAACTACAAAATGACGGATGTGCAGGCGGCCATCGGCCGCGTGCAGCTCCGGCGGCTGCCGGAGTTCGTCGAGCGGCGGCGCGTCCTCGCGGCGCGGTATACGGAGGCCTTCGGGGAACTCCCCCTCGGGTTGCCGCGCGCGCCGCACCACGTGTTCTTCCGCTACGTGGTCGAGACGGCGGAGCGCGACGCGCTCGAAGCCCATCTGCGCGCGCGCGGGGTGGACGCGAAACGGCCCGTCTACCGGCCCGCCCACCATCACCTGGGCGGCACGTTTCCGGTGGCGCAGCGCGCCCACGACACGGGGCTGTCGCTGCCCATTTACCCCTCCCTGATCGATGCCGATGCGGCGCGTGTGATAGAATCCGTGCGCAGCTTTTTCGAGTAAGGGAGACGGGATGTTCACCGACCTGCACTTCCAGGCCCGGGTGCTGATTCAAACCGCGGTGCTGGCCTTCGCGCTGGCCGCACTGGGCATGCCGGCGGCCATTGTGCTCCTCCGCAAGCTGGGTGTGGTCGACGAGGTCGCCGAGCACAAGATCCACAAGAAACCCACGCCCCGGGGCGGCGGGATCGTCATCTTCCTGGCCTTTGCCATCGCCGTGCTCATCCCCAACTACCGCGACACCTCCATGAACGGCGTGATCATCGGCTCGTTCATCTGCTTGCTCGTCGGGGCCGTGGACGACTTCCGGGGCGGGATCCCGGCGGTGTGGAAGTTCCTCACCCTGCTCGTGGTGACGGGCATCCTGTTCCACTACGACGTCAAGCTCAACCTGTTCAAGTCCTTTCCCCCGCTCGACTGGGCGTTCACGGTGCTGTGGATCGTCGGCGTCACGAGCGCGTTCAACGGCCTCGACAACATGGACGGGCTCGCGGGCGGGGTGGCGGCCATCGCGTCCACCATGTTCCTCGTGATCGCCCTTCAGACCTTCCTCGCCGTGGGCACCGAATCGAGCATGTCGTGGTTTGGGTTGCTTTCGGCGGGGTTGATCGGGGCCAACCTGGGGTTTCTGGTGTACAACTTCCGGCCCGCCCGGATTTTCATGGGGGACTCGGGCAGTTTCTTCCTCGGATTCACCCTCGCCGCGCTCGGCGTCATGGGCGAATGGACGGAGAACCGCATCATCTCGTGCACGATCCCGGTGCTGATTCTGGGCGTGCCCATCTTCGATTTCGCCTATATCCTGATTGCACGGGTGCTGCGCGGCGAGACGCGCACCATCCGCCAGATCATCGAGCACTGCGCCCCCGACCACCTGTCGCACCGGCTCGTATGGATCGGGTTTTCACAGCGCAAGGCGGTGTTGTTCATCTACCTGATTGCGGCGAGCATGGGGGCGACGGGCATCCTGCTCCGGAACAGCAAGGCCGTGCTGGACAGCCTGCTCGGGCTCACCCAGGGGCTGGCGATCGTGGCGATCGTGGTGATCCTCATGAGCACCGCGGCCCGCAGGCACGTCGGCTACATCCACGAAGAGGTGGCCAAGCTGAACGGCTCGGCTCCGGACACCGAACCGAAGCCGGACGCGCCCCGCGCCGATTGAGCCGGCTCGATGACGCCCGCTTAGACAAGAAAAACGTGCGCCCGCCGCGGCGGCCGCACGTCCATGAACGGACAACGCAGACTCTACTGCGCCTGCAAGATGATGGGCCCGGTGTCGTAGGTTCCGTTGGGCAGCTTGGCCAGTGCTTCGTGGCCCGACTCGTAAGCGCCCTCCTTGGCTTCGCCGGACTTGACGCGCGCCCGGAAGTCGAAATCGAGCAGGCCGTTCTGGTTGAAATCGCGGGTGGCCAGGAAGTAGGCCCGAAGCCCGAGGATGTGGTAAAGCTCTTCGCCCTCGCCGCCGAGCGGGGCCGGCAACAGCCCAAAGGTGTTCTCTTTGGGGCCGACGCTGATCAGGACGTAGGCGTCGTACTTGGCCGGCGGGAAGGTGAGGCTGGCCAGGAGCGGATCGGAGGCGTCCCACACGGCCGCATTCATGTAGGCCGGATCGCCGGTGTCGTTATAGCCCCGGTAGTAGTACTTCTCGACCTTCTTGAACTGGGCCAGATTCACGGGGATGTACACGAACGGCCGCTTCTCCACCAACTGCTCGTCGGCGTCTACGAGCGCCTCGGCGCCGGTCGGGTAGACGTCCGTGGGCAGATCGTAGCGATCGGGATTCGTGGGATCCTGCTGGCCGACAGGGCAGAACTCGAGGTGGTCGATCACGCCGTTTCCGTTGGTGTCATGGGTATCGCGGCTGAATCGATCATAGGCGTCCGTTTGGCGGAACATGCCGAGTTGGCGCATGTAGGAATCGAGGAAGAAGCGATCCTCGTCGGGATCGCCCGTCAGCGACCCCCACTTGAGGTGGCCGTAGCCCGGGGGAAAACTGCCCGTGGTCGAGTTGGCCGCGTAGGTGGCGAGGGCCGTTCGGATGTTGTTCATGGAGTTCGCGACATCGGCGACGTGGGCGCTTTCGAGAATCCTGGGTAGTCCGACGGCCACGAAGCCCATGAGGATACTCAAGATGGCGATCACGACCAGCAGCTCGATCAGCGTAAACCCCCGTCCAGGCGCGGCTTTCATCGAATCGTCCTCCCCTTGAGTACAGCGAAACTACTAATGAGATGATACCACGGCCGGCAGAAGCCGTCAAATCAAATCCTTGAAATGACAGGCCTTGTGCCGTAGGATAGGCGGCCTGTAACGCCCCGCCAATCTATGAATACTGAGAATATGCCAGCACTGAATCCAGCTCAACTCGAAGCCGTCACCAACGGCGACGGCTACGCCCTGATCCTGGCGGGCGCCGGCACGGGCAAGACGCGCGTCATCATCGAGCGGATGGTGTGGCTTGTCGAGGAGCGGGGGGTGAACCCCCGGGCGCTGCTGGCGCTCACCTTCACGAACCGGGCGGCCGGCGAGATGCGCGAACGCTTTGCGCGGCGGCTCGCCCTCGAATCCGTCGGCGCCTGGGTGGGCACGTTCCACGCCTTCGGGCTGTTCGCGCTCCGGCGGTATATGGACAAGCTGGGCCGGCCCCGGAACTTCACCGTGTTCGACGACGCCGATCAGCTCAGCCTGATGAAACGCCTGATCCGGGAAACGGGCGCGGGGGTATCGCCGCGGAACGCGCTGTCGTGGATCAGCCGGCTGAAGCAGGATCTGGCCGGGCCGCCCGAAGAGATCGAGACGCCCGAAGAGCGGGTGTACGCGGAACTCTGGGGGCGGTATCACGGGGCCCTCGGCCGGGCGTCGGCGGTGGACTTTGACGATCTTCTCGTGCTGCTCGTCCGCCTGCTCGACGGGCACGAGGAGGTGCGCGACGCGCTCCAGCGCCGGTTTCACTACGTGTCGGTGGACGAATACCAGGACACCAACCGGGCCCAGTACGAGATCGCGAAGCGGCTGGCCGCGCGGCACGGCAACCTGTTCGTGGTGGGCGACGAGGATCAGAGCATTTACTCGTGGCGCGGCGCGGACATCAACAACATCCTCAATTTCCAGGAGGATTTCCCCGACGCGAAGACGTTCCGCCTCGAACAGAACTACCGCAGCACGGGTGCCATCCTGCGCGCGGCCAACGCCGTCGTGGCCAACAACCGCCATCGCCTGGGCAAGCGCCTGTGGACGGCCGGCGATGCGGGCGAGCCGCCCCGCGTCTACCTCGCGTGCGACGGCGAAGACGAGGCCCGGTTCGTGGTGGACGAGATCGCGGGCCGCGGCCTCGCACCGGAGCGGACCGCGGTCCTGTTCCGCACCAACGGGCAGGCGCGCCTCATGGAAGAGGCGCTCCGCCGGAAGGGCATGCCGTACGTCGTCGTCGGCGGCACCCAGTTCTATGCCCGCAAGGAAGTGAGAGATCTGCTCGGATACCTCCGGCTGCTTACGAATCCTGCCGACGACGAGGCGCTCCGCCGGATCCTGAACGTGCCACGCCGGGGCATCGGCGCCGCCACCATGGCCCAGCTCGACGAGTACACCGCCACCCGCGGCGCGCCCCTGTTCGAGGTGCTCCGGGACGTCGAGCACGATCAGACGATCCCGGCCCGCGCCCGGGCCGCGGTCGGCGAACTCGTGCATTTGATTGACGAACTGGCCCACGCGGCCGGCGACACGCCGGTGGCCGGGCTCGTCAACGCGGTGCTGGATCGCACCGGCTACCGGCAGTACGTCGAGCGGTCGGACGAACGCGATTTCCGCGCCCGGCTCGAGGTGGTGGACGAGTTCGCGTCGGCCTGCGCGGAATTCGACGCGCGGAGCGGGGCGGGCGAACTGGCCGCATTCCTCCAGGATCTGGCCCTCGTGTCCGACGTGGACGCGTGGGACGCATCCACCCCCGCCGTGACGCTGATGACGTGCCACAGCGCCAAGGGCCTTGAGTTTGATCACGTCTTCTTGATAGGTTTGGAGGAAGGGCTGTTGCCTCACGCCAGCGCCCTCGGCGGCGATCGCGAGCTCGAGGAGGAGCGCCGGCTCTGCTACGTGGCCATGACGCGCGCCCGCAAGAGCCTCATCCTGTGTCATGCCGAGGCGCGCACGCTGTATGGCGAGCGGAAGCCCTGTGAGGCGTCGCGTTTCCTGCGGGAGATGCCGGCGGACGGGCTCGAAGCGGCCGGGATGGATGCGCAGCCGGTGCGCGGGGCCCGCGTGGGGCGGCCCGGTGCGCCCCGGGCTGAGGCCGGCGGCATCACGCGAGGCACCCGGGTGCGGCATGCGGCGTTCGGGCCGGGCACCGTGATTAAGACGGAGGGATCGGGCAGCAACCTCCGGGTTCGGATCCGCTTTCTGACGGGGCGCGTGCGGCTGTTCAAGGCGAACGCGGCGCCTCTGGAGATTCTGGAGGAGGGAGACGAGGGGTGAGTTCTGAGACACCGCCGGAAACGCTGGACACGCTTCGAGCGAAGATCGACGGGCTGGATCACGAGATCCTGCGGCTTCTGAACGAGCGCGCCCAGTGCGCCGTCGAGATCGGCCAGATTAAGCAGAGCCAGAACGCCGTCTGCTACGTGCCGGAGCGCGAGAAACTGATCTTCGACCGGCTCCGGAACCGCAACCCCGGCCCGCTGCCCGATGCGGCGGTCAAGGCGATCTACCGGGAAGTGATCAGCGCGATCCGCGCCCTCGAAAAGCCCGTCGACGTGGCCTTCCTCGGCCCGCGCGACACCTTCAGCCACATGGCCGCGCTCCGGATCTTCGGCGCACACGGCCAATACCATCCCGTGGCCACGGTGGACGACATCTTCACGGAAGTCGAGCGGAAGCGGGTGGACTACGGCGTGGTGCCCGTCGAGACCTCGATGGGTGGCGGCGTGAGCGACACGCTGGATCGCTTCGTGAGTTCGGAACTCAAGATCATCAACGAGGTGATGCTGCATATCAAGCAGAACCTGCTCGCCAACTGCCCCCTGGACGACGTGAAGAAGGTGTACTCGAAGGCGCAGCCCTTCGTGCAGTGCCGGATGTGGATCAAGGCGAACCTGCCCAACGCCGAACTCGTCGAGACGCCGAGCACGGCCGAAGCGGCGCGGATCGCCGCCGGCGAGCCCGGCGCCGCGGCCATTGCGAGCGTGCTCGCGGCGGAAACCTACGGGCTCGGCGTGCTCGTGAAGGGCATCGAGGACGTCCCGCACAACTTCACGCGGTTCTTCGTCATCGCGCGGCAGATGGCCAAACCGACGGGCCACGACAAAACCTCGATTCTGTGCGCCATCAAGGATCGCCCCGGGGCGCTGTTCGATCTGCTCACCCCGCTCGCCTCGGGCAAGATCAACCTGACGCGGATCGAGTCGCGCCCGTCCCGGAAACGGGCCTGGGAATACGTGTTCTTCATCGATCTGCTCGGGCACGCCGACGATCCTGATATCAAAGAGGCGCTCGAGACGGTTTCGCATCACTGCAAGGAACTGAAGGTGCTGGGTTCGTTCCCCCACGGGGAACTCGAGGAATAGCGCGGCCGGCACGCGCCGCGAGCCGGCAGGAGGTGGTAGTCGTGAAGAAGGTGGCGATCGCACTCGTGGTCATCATCGCGGCGGTGGGCGTCGCATACGGGGTATATCGGTTTCAGGGCACCCGGCTGACCGCGGAACGGCTCCAGGCGATTCGAGACGCCGAGCGCCGGCTGGCGGAAGCCGAGGCCCAGGCGCGAGCGGAGGCCGAGGCGGCCAAGGCGGAGGCCGAGGCGGCGAAAACGGTGCTCATTGCGGCGAAGGATGGCGCGGCCGCGGACAAACCCGCAGGCCCAACGCAAGAGGAGTCAGACATGGCGGGAGAAGAGGCGGGCGAACAGCCGACGTATAAGGTGCGCTTCGATTGTTCGTGCGGGAGTTTTGTGGTGGCGGTGTATGCGGACTGGGCGCCGCGGGGCGCGCAGCGGTTTCGCGAGCTTGTCGAGGACGAGTACTTCGACGACGCCCGGTTTTTCCGGGTGATTCCGGGGTTCATGGCGCAGTTCGGGATCGCGGGCGATCCGGCGAAGACAAAGAGGTGGGCCGGCAAGAGCATCCAGGACGACCCCGTGAAGAAGTCGAACACGCGGGGGATGGTGACCTTCGCGAAACGCGGCCCGAACACGCGCACGACGCAGCTCTTCATCAACTTCGCCGATCGCAACAGCTACCTGGATCCCCAAGGGTTCGCGCCCTTCGGCCGGGTGATCGAGGGCATGGAGGCCGTCGACGCCATCAACGGCCAGTACGCCGACGCCCCGCTTCACGATACCATGCAGATCATGCAGGAGGGCAACGCCTTTCTCGACGGCAAGTACCCCGGCCTCGACTACATCAAGACGGCGCGAATCGTCGAGTAAGGCGGCGCCGGCCCATGCTGGGGGGGCGGACAGCAGCCGCCGGGCGGGCTTGTTTGCGCAGCCAGCGGCGTGGGATGCCTGTGTTGACGCCTTGGTGCGGCGCCTAGTCGTTTCGCAGGGCCGGCGGGATGATACTCCGCGCGAAGCCGATGGGTTCCTCGGGGGCCGGCGGCTCGAACTCGATGCCGTTGTCGGCGAGGATAACGCCCTCGGCGAGCTGGAGGTCAACGAGGGCCTTCTGGAAGCTGATCACGGCCTGCACCTCCTGGGACTGGGCCGTGGCGAGATCTTCCTGGATCTTGAGCACGTCATACGTGGTGGTCACGCCCAACTGCCGCCGTTTGCGCTCGGCCTCGACGTTCGTCGTCTGGAGGGCGACCGTCTGCCGGTTGCTCTCGATGAGCGTGCGGTTGGTCGCGACGCTCCGCAGGGCCATGCGCACGTTCGCGGCGGCCTCCTGCTTGCTCTTCGTGAGGCGCTGCTCCGCCTGCCGCTCCGTCATGAGGGCGTAGTGGTAATTGCCGCGGGCCGCCCGGTTCGGAATGGGCACCGAGCCGCTCAGGCTGATCGAGTAGCTCATGTCGCGTTCTTCTTCGACACCCCGGAACACGTCGCGCGTCTTGCCGCCGCGGCCGCCGCGGTAGTAGGAGCCCGAGAGATCCACCTGGGGCAGCATGTCGTTCGAGGCGCGCTTGCGCTCGATGCCGGCCGAGTCGATCTCGAGTTCGGCCATCCTGATCTCGGGCCGGTTCTCGAGGGCGCGCTGAACGCTGATCGATTCATCGAGTTCGAGATCCTCGGTGAGGCTCGGGCGGTCGATCGGCACGATCTGCACCGGGACGATCATGTCTTCCTCGCGCATGTCGAGGAGTTGCTTGAGCCGATCCTCCGCGTCCATGATCTGCGAGCGGGCCGAGGCCAGATCGCTGAGGCGCGTGGCGACGCCCGCCTTGGCCTGCAGCACCTCGAGGGCCGCGCCCACGCCGATATCGAGACGGCGCTGGTTGATCTCGAGGAGGAGTTCGGCGTTCTTGAGCGACTCCTCGCGCACCTTCAACTGCTCGACGGCGCCCACCAGATCCCAGTAGGCCTTGATCACCTCCGACATGGACGACATCACCTGCTGCTCGACCTGGTGCTCGGCGCTGAGCCGCGAGTTCTTCGCCCGCCGCACCATGGCCAGATTCGCCGCCCTGCCGCGGCCCCGCATTAACGGCTGCGTCAGCGACAGCGTCGTGCCGCCGCTCCATTCCGGCTCGAACTGGTTGAACGTGGATTCCTCTTCCGTGAGTTCGAGTTTGAGTTCGTACTGGGTGCCCCAAAGCAGTTTGCCCTTCAGGGTCGTCTCGAACCGCTGTTGATCGCTCTCGATGAGGGTGCCGGTGTCGTCGCCATACTTGTTCTGGAGGAACCGCTTCGTATTGCTCCAGACGGTACTGCCGATTCCCACGAGCTGAGCGAGGATTGGATAGCCGCTCAGCATGTCGCTGTTGGCGAGGCCGCCTGACGATCCGCCGAACATGCTACCGATGCCCGAACTGGAACTGCTCCCGATGAAGGTGCTGGTTTGCGATGACGCCTGGGACTCGTTGTGTGAGAACGATCCGCTTGTCGAGAGGGTTGGATCGAACTCGCCCCGGCGCTGCATCACCTCCCCGTCCGATTTCAGGGGCTCGAACGAGGTTACGAGGATGTCCTGGTTGCTCGTGAGCGCCATGGCGATGCAGTCGCGAAGGGCCAGTTTCACTTCGGCCCGATCGGGCAGTTTGCCCACCGCCTCATACAACTGATCCAGCGTGACCGCGTCGAACCGCAGCTTGGCATTCAGCTTCGGCTCGCCCTCGTCTGCCGGGGCGGCCTCGGACTCGGCGCCGAACGCCGGATGCAACCCTCCGAGCAGGACTGCCAGAAAGACAAACGCCCCCAGTGATCGCCACATGCCGTGCATGATCTCCTCCCGATAATCCACCGTTGTATGCGCCATAATGCCCGCAGGAAGCATGAAACCTCGTAGGTTTTGACTACGTCAATGGATACGAAGTTTCGAGGCCCCCACCCAGAGGGCCGATTCTCCCCCGGGCCGAGCCGGACGAAGCCACCCATTCTCCCGACGCAGTCTACGCCACGCCCGCCACACAGTCAACCGCAATAGGGGGCGGGTTCGGGCAAACTGAGCCGGGCGCGAGCGGGCCGGCTCAGGATACGAGCGCGGCGATCCGATCGAACAGCCGCTCGGCGACCTCCTCCTTTGTGAGGCGCCCGAGGCGCTCTGTGCCGCCCGTTGAGTCGATGATGGCCGCGTCGAGCATGTCGGTGCCGAACCCCGACTCGGGCGTGCCGACTTTGTTCCCGACGATCAAATCGAGGTTCTTCTTCTGCAGCTTCGCTTTGGCGTTCCGGATGAGTGCGCTCGTTTCCGCGGCAAATCCGACGATAACCTGTCCATCCTGCTTGACGGCGCTGACGAGGCGCAGCACGTCCGGATTCTCGACGAGCTTGAGCGTCAGGCCCTTGCCGGTGCGCTTGTGCTTCTCGGCCGGGGGCTTGTCGACGCGGTAGTCGGCTACGGCCGCGGCCCCGATGAAGAGATCCGCATCCTGGGCCAGCGAGACGCAGGCCTCCGCCATCTCGACGGCGGTTTCCACCGGGATGACCTCGACGCCATACGGCATCGGCACGTCGCTCGGCCCGGCTACGACCACCACCTCGGCGCCCCGCACGAGGGCCTC
>JAFGTL010000237.1 GCA_016934125.1 Candidatus Hydrogenedentota bacterium | reverse complement strand
CTACCTCGTCGCCGAGGCCGACGAGCATGACTTGTCCTTCCTGCGGCTCCGCCCCACCATCAGCGTCGTCACCAACATCGACGCGGAACACCTCGAAAACTACGGCACCCTCGATAAGATCAAGCGGGCCTTCACTGACTTCTGCAACGGCATTCCCTTTTACGGCTACTCGATCGTGTGTTGGGACGATCCCAACGTCCGCGCCATCCTCGACGACATCGACAGCGTGTGCATCACCTACGGCACCGAAGACGGCGCATCGCTCGTAGGCGGCAACGTGCGTGTCGGCGAGGCCGCTGCCCGCACAGCCGTCGCGCCCGGCGCCCCCGGCGAATCCCGGCCCGGCGCCGATCTCCTCGGCCGGCTCGCCACCTCCGTCGACGTCACCAGCCACGACGAGCGCCTCAACGTCACCGGCCCCCTCGGCACGCTTACGTTCAACGCCGTCGGCGTCCACAACGTTCGCAACGCCCTGGGCGCCTGCGCCGTAGGCCTCTGCCTCGGCATGTCGTTCCCCCAGATCGCCGCCGGCCTGCGCCTCTACGACGGCGTCCGCCGCCGCCTCCAACTCCGCGGCCGGCACAACGGCATCACCGTCGTCGAGGACTACGCCCACCACCCCACCGAGATCGCCAGCACCCTCGAAGCGGCCCGCTGGCTCGACGTCAAGCGCATCGTGTGCGTGTTCCAGCCCCACCTCTACAGCCGCACGAAGTACTTCTACGATGACTTCGCCCGCGTGCTCGCCACCGCCGATCGCGCCATTGTCACCGCCATCTATCCCGCCCGCGAAGATCCCATGCCGGGCGTGGATTCCGGCCTCATCGTCGACGCCGCCCATGAGACAGGCGCCGGCCACGTCGAGTTGGTGAACGACATGGAGTCCGTGCCGGCACTCCTCGCGCCCGCCCTCGAACCGGGCGATCTCGTGCTGGTGCTCGGCGCCGGTAACATCAACCGTATCGTCGAGCCCTTGCTCAGCGAGTTGCAGAAGATATGTTGAGGCGGAAAGAAAAGCGGGCCTCGTCGCGCAAAGCGGCCAAGGCCGACAAGAAGCCCCGCCGGTGGCGGCCCCTCTTGAAGGCCGCGGCCGTGCTTGCGCTGTTGGGCGCGTTCGGCGCCGGGTTCGCATGGTACATCCTGCAGAGTCCGTTCCTTCTCGTCGAAACCATCTACGTCAAGGACGCCCACGCCCTCGCCGAAACCGAGATCGTCGAGGTTTCCGGCATCAGCAACGAAGACAATATCCTCCTTCTCGACACCGACGCCATCGGCGAACGGATCTGCGCCATGCCCTATGTCCGCGCCTGCACCGTGGCGCGCATGTGGCCCGATTGCGTGCTCATCACCGTCACCGAACGCGTGGCCGTGGCCACCCTCGTCAATCGCAACATCTACTACGAGATCGACGCCGACGCCGTCGTGCTGCGTCAACTCGAACCCGACGCGCCCCATCCCGGCCCGCTCATCACCCAGGTGGCCGGCCTCGGCAGCATCGAGCCCGGCCAGGAACTCGAGCAACCCGCCCTGCGACGCGCCATCGAAGTCTGGCACGCCTTCTCCGGCATCTCCATGGCGCGGGACGTCACCGTGTCCGAGATCGCCGCGCTCGAGCCCAACGACATCCGGATGTACTGCGACGAACTGTCCTACGAACTCCGGTGGGGGCTGGGCAATTTCGCCCGGCAGGCCCGCCGGCTCGACATATTGTGGAAGGAAAAGGGCGGCGAACTCGGCTGCACCGAGTACCTCGAACTGCGATTCGATCAGGATCTGGCATGCAAATAGGGCGATCCGAGCGTAACGGCCGGCGCGATCTCCGTAGCCGTGGGGAGGCGAACCAATGACTATGGCCATCTCCGATGAGTTCACATCCTTCGAGCAGCAAGCCGTCATCAAGGTGTGCGGCGTGGGCGGCGGCGGCGGAAACGCCGTCGGCCGGATGATCGAGGCCAAACTCCAGGACATCGAGTTCATCACCATCAACACCGACGCCCAGGCCCTCAAGCATTCCGCCGCCGGCACCCGCCTCCAGATCGGCGAAGGCGGCCTCGGCGCCGGCGCCCGGCCCGACACCGGCAAACAGGCTGCCCTCAATGATCGCGAGCGCATCGCCGAGGTGCTCCGCGGCGCCGACATGATCTTCCTCACCGCCGGACTCGGCGGCGGCACCGGCACCGGCGCGACGCCCATCGTCGCCGAGGTGGCCAAGGAAACCGGCGCCCTCACCGTCGCCATTGTCACCCTGCCCTTCAGCTTCGAGGGACAGGAACGCATGAATAACGCCCTCAACGGGCTCGCCGCCCTGCAGGAACACGTCGACGCGCTCATCGTCGTGCCCAACGACCGCCTCGCCCTCATCTGCCAGGAGAACACCTCCTTCCTCAACGCGTTCCGCCTCGCCGACGAGGTGCTCTACAACGGCGTCCGCGCCATCTCCGAACTCATCACCGTCCCCGGCCTCATCAACCTCGACTTCGCCGACGTCCGCACCATCATGGAGTCCAGCGGCCGCGCCCTCATGGGCATCGGCACCGCCGAAGGCGAGGATCGCGCCTCCCGCTCCGCCCAGGAAGCCATCGTCTGCCCTCTCCTCGAGAAATCGAGCATCGACGGCGCCGTCGGCGTCATCGTCAACGTCAAAGGCGGCTGCGACATCACCATGCGCGAAGTCCTCGACGCCGTCACCACCGTCAAGAAGGCCGCCCATCCCTCCGCCAACATCATCTTCGGCGCCGTGCTCGAAGAACAGGAGCGCGCCGAACTCCAAGTCACCGTGATCGCCGCCGGATTCGCCAAAGAAGCCATCCAGCCCTCCACCCTTGAGGAACGCGAGGCCGCCCAGGCCGCCGCCGTGGCTTCCCCCCCCACGCCGGCTCCCGCGCCCCGGCTTGCCGCCGCCAAACCCGCCCAGCCCCAGCGCCCCGACGAGCCGGTTCCCCAGGAGCCCCAGGGGCAGTATCTGTTCTTCGACGACGAGAAACCGCGCGACGCGGCCAAGCCGGCCCCGGAGCAGGCCCCCGCGCCGCCTCAACAGGATGACGAGGACATCGACATTCCGGCCTTCATGAGGCGGAGGAGAGAACAACGATGACGCTACTGCACAAGCTGTTGAAACGGGCCGTCGACCGCGACGCATCCGATATCCACATCAAAGCCGGGAGTTGCCCGTACTTCCGCATTGACGGCGAACTCAACCCGCGCACCACCGTCCTCAGCGATGAAGATGTGGACGGCATCGTCGAGTCGCTGCTGTCCGATATGCAGAAACACACCTTTCAGGATCGCGGCGAGGTCGATCTCGCTTACGTGGATGAGGAGTTGGGCCGGTTCCGCGTCAACATCTTCCGGCAGCGCGGCCGCGTCTCGATGGTATTGCGGCGGATCAAGAGCGATATCCCCAGCTTCGAGGAACTTCACCTGCCCATGGCCGTCGAGCAGTTCTGCCGTGCCCAGCGGGGCATCATCCTCATCACCGGCACCACGGGCAGCGGCAAGTCGACGACGCTGGCCGCGATGATCGATTACATCAACCAGAACGAAAAGTGCCACGTCGTCACCATCGAAGACCCCATCGAATACGTCCATGAGGACAGCAAGGCCGTCATCAACCAGCGCGAAGTCCGGTTCGACACCGAGAGCTTCTCGACGGCCCTCCGCGCCGTTATGCGCCAAGACCCCGACGTCATCCTCGTCGGCGAGATGCGCGACCTCGAGACGTTTCAGGCCGCTATCAGCGCCTCCGAAACCGGGCACCTCGTCTTCAGCACCCTCCATACCGCCAACGTCATGCAGACGATCGACCGCATCATCGATCTGTTCCCCTCCGATCAGCAGCAGCAGGTGCGTTCCCAGCTCTCCATGAACCTCAAAGGCATTATGTGCCAGCGCCTCTTGCCCCGCGCCAGCGGCACCGGCCGTGTGCCCGCATGCGAAGTCATGTTCGTCACGCCCGCCATCCAGCGCCTCATCCGCGACAACCGGCTCAACCGGCTCCCCGTCGCCATTCAGCAGGGCCGCGAAGAAGGCATGATGTCCTTCAACGACAGCCTCTACGGCCTGCTCAAGGCCAAGCTGATCGACCTCGATACGGCGAGCACCGTGTCCGACAACGCCGCCGAGTTGAATCTCATGCTCCAAGGCATCGAACTCGGCAAGATGCGCGGCGGACTCCTCGGCGAGTAACCGGCGCCGGGCGCTTTCGCACCCGCCTCTCCTACGGCACAAACACCGCCTCGGCCCGTTTCCGGACCGAGTTGATTAGGTGTACGGCCTCGGCCCGGGCGACGTCCCCCTTGGTCAGGATCGCCTCCCGCAGTACCCCGCGCTCGAGCAAGTGTGCCCGCATCGTGCCCGGCAACAGGCCGCACTCCACGGGCGGCGTGAGCCACTGGCCGTCCAGTCGTACGGCCACGTTCGCCGTGGCGCTCTCCGTCACCTCGCCCCGCTTGTTCCATAGGAGCACGTCATCGCAATCGGGCCGTGACTGCTGGGCGCGGTCGTAGACGCCCCGATGCGTCGTCTTGTGATACAGGAACACGTCCCGATCATCCACCGGAGACGCCGCGAACCCGGCCCGAACCGGCATCGCCGGTGCGGCCCGCTCCGGCTCTATGCAGAACACGCCGTCCCGCGCCACAAGCAGGCGAACCTTGACCGGGCCCGTCCCGAACGCGTCCGATTGCCCGGTGAGCGCCCTCCGGATTGCGCACAGATCCACCGCGAATCCGAAGTAGGCCGCACTCTCGCCAAGCCGGTTGAGGTGTGCGTCCAACAGGAAAAACTCACCGTCGAAGAGAACGGACTCCAGCAACCGGAATTCCGGCCGCTCGTGTTTGACCACCTCAGCCTTCGCGAGGCATTCATCGTACTCGCTCTCGGCGGTTGAACTCCAGGTGATCCCGCCGCCCACGTGGTACTGCGCTGTGCCCTGCTCACTGTCCACCGTCGCCGTGCGGATGGCCACGTTGAAACACGCCCGCCGGCCCGGGCCCCACCAACCCACGGCGCCGCAATACACGCCCCGCGGGAACGGTTCAACGTCCCGTATGATCTGCATCGTCCGGATCTTCGGTGCCCCCGTGACGGAGCCCGAAGGGAACAAGGCTCCCAGCACCTCCGGCACCGTCCCTTCCGTGCGTGAACGGATGGTGGACGTCATCTGCCAAACGGTGTCGTACCGCTCCAGTTCGAACAGACGCGCAACCGAAACCGAGCCCGTCGTGCTGACCCGCCCCATGTCGTTGCGCAGCAGATCCACAATCATCACGTTTTCCGCGCGTTCCTTCTCGCTGGCCGCCAGCGCGGCGGCCGCACGCCGATCTTCCTCGGGCCACCGTCCTCGACGCCGCGTGCCTTTCATTGGGCGCGTCTCGAGCAGGCCGTCTTCCAGGCGGAAAAACAACTCGGGCGACGCCGAGACGATCTTGAAACGGCCCGTATCGACATACGCCGCCACGTCCGTCCGCTGGGCCTCGCACAGCCGGCGAAACCAGCCGAAGGCGTCGCCGTCAAACGAAGCCGTCATGGGAAACGTGTAGTTGACCTGATACGTGTCCCCCGCCGCGATTAACTCGCGGATGTGCGCAATACAGCCCATATACTCGTCTCTTCCGATCAAAGGCCGCCACGGCCCGACGGTGAACGGGCGATCCGGAGTGGGCGAGCGAGGGGTTGCGAGCAGATCCTTGTACAGCCCGAACCACAACGCCGGCGCACCCTTGACGTGATGAACTGCCAGGTCGCGATTGAAAGCGGGGGCCGCTTCGTATGCGATGTAGCCAGCTGCATACAGCCCCGTGCCCACGGCTTTCTCGACCCGGCCAACACAGCCCGCCACCTCATCGGCGCTCGCTGCAGACACAATGTCCACCAGGCCGGTGGGCCGCAGTTCCGCGCCCCGCCCCACAAAAAGAACGCCTCCCTGACTCGTCCCATGCATATCGGTTCAACCTTAGGCGCCGCCGCCTCTTACGCTACACAGTCCGGTGCGCCG
>JAFGTL010000236.1 GCA_016934125.1 Candidatus Hydrogenedentota bacterium | reverse complement strand
GTCGTGGCCATGAACTACGCCCTGGCCACCGGCGCCTCCTCCTGGAACCTGCTCGACTACCGGACAAGCGCCCGCGCCTCCGGCGATTACGACCGCGTCGTCGGTTACGCCGCCGTCTCCATGGAACGTGCCCAATGACGGTGGCCGATGTCTGCGCCGCGGTGGAAGAGCTTGCTCCGCCGGGTTGGGCCTACGAGTGGGACAGAAGCGGCCTCGCCGTCGGCTCGCCCGCTGCCGGCGTATCCCGGGTGCTCGTCGCCCTCACCCTGACCCGCGATGTCCTCGATGCAGCCCTGCGGGCCGGCGCCGAGATGATCGTCTGCCATCACCCGCCCCTGTGGGAGCCGCTGCGCGCCCTTCGCACCGATGACGCCGCCACCCGCCTGCTTCTCGACCTCGCGCGGCCGTCACCAGCCGATGATCCGGCCCAATCACGCCGGTTTCCCGACGGAATCGCGTGTTACGCGGCGCACACCAACCTGGACGTGGCCCCCGGCGGTGTCAACGCCATCCTCGCGGGCCGGCTCGGCCTCATCGACACGGCCCCATTGCTCCCCGTGCCCCACGCCACCCAAGTCAAGCTCGTCACCTTCGTGCCGGAGTCCCATCTCGCCGCAGTACATGAGGCCGTCTGCACCCGCGGCGCCGGCGTGATAGGCGACTACACCCATTGCTCGTTCAGTTCGCCGGGGGTGGGCTCGTTCTTGCCCGGAGAGCGGACGCAACCATTCTCCGGGCGGCGGCGCCGGGTTAACGAGGAACCCGAGCGCCGGTTCGAGGTGCTCGTGCCCGAGGCCCGCCTTGCCGTCGTGCTCGATGCCCTCCGCGCCGCCCATCCTTACGAGGAGGTGGCCTACGACCTCGTGCCCCTCGCCAACCCCGATCCCGCCCTCGGCCTCGGCGTCCGCGGCCGGCTCGAAACGCCCCAGCCCCTCGCGGCCTTCGCCGCCTTTGTCCGCACCGCGCTCAAGGTGTCCCACCTTCGCATGGTTCGTCCACCGGGCCAAGCCATGAACCGGCGCATCCGTACCGTGGGCGTGCTCGGCGGCAGCGGCGGCGGCGAGATTGCCGCCATGCCCCACGATCTCGATGTCCTCGTCACCGGCGACGTGCGATACCACGACGCATTCCAGGCGCGTGACAAGGGGCTCACCGTCATCGACGCGGGCCACGCCGGCACCGAGAAATGGGCGGTGCCCGCGATCGCGCGCCACATCAGGCGGCGATGCCGCGGACTTCGGGTTTCCACCTATCTGGAACCGGATGTGTTCCACCTGATATCCTAAGACAAGGGCCTGCGAACGCCCTCCCGCTCGATCCGGGCGGGTTCCTTGAGGACACGGGCCGGGCCGATCCCGGCACACGGTGACCCTATGCCGAAACGTCTGAGTATCCTCTACGTTTGTTCGGAGGCCGCCCCCCTCGCGAAGACGGGCGGGCTCGGCGACGTGTCCCACGCGCTGCCCTGCGCCCTGCGTGCCCGCGGACACGACGTCCGAATCGCCATGCCCTGTTACGCGGCGATTCCCCTGGAATCCCGCGGCGAACCCGTCGCCGCCTGCCGCGCAGACTTGGGCGACTTGGCCTTGTCCGGCGGCCTGCGCCGAACCGTGATGCCCGGCACCGACGTGCCCGTGTATCTCGTCGAGCACGACGAGTTCTTCATGCGCAGCCACCTCTACGGAACCGGCAACGGCGAGTACCTCGACAACCTCGAACGCTTCTGCTTCTTCTGCCGGGCACTGCTCGACGGCCTCCCCCGGGTGGGCTGGAAGCCCGACGTCGTGCATTGCCACGACTGGCACACCGCCGTCTTGCCCGCTTACCTCGCCACGTCCCCGTCACTCGATCCCCTGTGGCAGGGCTCGGCAACCGTGTTCACTATCCATAACCTGGCGTATCAGGGCCGGTTCCCCCGCGAGTTGCTGCCGCGAACCGGGCTCAGTCCCGATCTGTTCACGCCCGACTGCCTCGAGTTCTACGGCGACGTCAACCTCATGAAGGCCGGCATCGCATTCGCCACCCGCATCAATACCGTCAGCCGCCGCTACGCCGCCGAGATCCAGCAGCCCGAGTCCGGCCACGGCCTCGAAGGACTCCTCCGCACCCGCGCCAGCGACATCACCGGCATCCTGAACGGCGTCGACTACGACGAATGGAGCCCCGCCTCGGACAGCCGCCTCCAGGCCCGGTTTTCTGCCCACGACCTCTCCGGCAAGGCCCGGTGCAAACGCGCTCTCCAGGAACAGATGAACCTGCCCGTGCGCGATGCGCCCCTCTTCGGCCTTGTCAGCCGCCTCGTCTACGACAAGGGCGTCGACCTCCTCCTCGACGCCCTCGATGCCATCCTTGAATCCGACATCCAACTCGTCGTGATCGGCCGTGGCGATCCCGCCATCGAGGCGGCCCTGGCGCGTCGCGTGCTTCCCAACCGCGGCAAGCTCCGCGTGCTCCTCGACTACAGCGAAACGCTCGCCCACCACGTGTACGCCGGCTCGGACTTCTATCTCATGCCCTCCCGCCGCGAGCCCTGTGGCCTCAGCCAGATGTACGCCCTCGCCTACGGCTCTGTGCCCATCGTCCGGAAAACGGGCGGCCTCGCCGACACGGTGCACGACGCCACGCCCGCCCGGATCGCCCAGGGCCGCGCCACCGGCCTCGTGTTCGACGAACCCTCCGCCGAGGCCCTGGCCGCGGCCGTCGCCCGCGCCCAGCGGCTCTACAACGCCTCTGAGCAACTCCATGCCGTGCGCGTCGCTGGGATGAACCAGCGCTTCTCGTGGGACAAGTCTTCTGCCGAATACGTCAAGCTCTACCGGCAAGCCCAGGCCGCCGCCAAGGGGCAGCCACGATGACGAAGCCCGGCCCCCAATGCATCACCGTCCATACGCGTTCGCCGGATGAAACCGAGCGGCTCGGCGCCCTCATCGCCTCATTGCTGCCGCGGGGCGCCGTGGTCGCCCTGCGTGGCGAACTCGCCTCGGGGAAAACCTGTTTCGTGCGCGGCATGGCTGCCGCCGTATCCGAAAGCGGCGGCCCCGGCCGCGTCCACAGCCCCACCTTCACCCTCGTCAACGAATACGGCCAGTCGCCCCGGCTCTACCACATGGATCTATACCGACTTGGAGGGGCCGACGAACTTGCCGACCTCGGCTATGAGGAGTTGTTCGACTCGGACGGCATCTGTGCGGTGGAATGGGCCGAACGCGCAGAGCCCCTTCTCCCCGCCGCCCGGCTTGACATCCTCCTCGAACACGAGCCCCCAACCGACGCGGATTCAGTCCAGTCGAGACGCGTAACCCTGTGTGATAACGGCCTGCTGCCCAATGGATGGCGCGGCCGCGTCGCCGATCTGACGGACGCTGCCCCCGCCCCGTAAACGACACCGTTCCCCCGAGCCTACGCCATCGGGATGGCGCGGAGCGCCGCGTACAACTCCTTGGCGTTCTGGAACCGCTCATCGGGGTTCTTCGCCACGCACTTCATGATCACTTGATCCAGCGCCTCGGGCACCCCCTCGACTACCGTGCCGGGCACCGGCGGCATCTCCTCGAGCTGCCGCTCCATCACGTTGCCGTCGCGAAACACCGTCTTGCCCGTCACGCACTCGTGCAGCACGAGGCCGATGGCATAAATGTCGCTCCGCGCGTCCGCGTCCCGGCCCCGCACCTGCTCGGGCGACATGTAACTCGGCGTGCCCATGACGACGCCCGTTCGCGTCATGCGCGAGTCCTCCGCCTTGGCCAGTCCGAAGTCCGTCAGCTTAACCACGCCGCCCTTGCCGAGCAGGATGTTGTCGGGCTTGATATCCCGGTGCACGATGCCCGCGTCGTGAATCGCCGCCAGCGCCGAACACGCCTGCCCGACGATATTGATGGCCTCGCGCGCCGGAATGCCCCCCTTCTTGCTCACATATTTGTGCAGGCTCACCCCGTCCACGTACTCCATGGCGATATAGGCCTTGCCCGCCGTCGCGCTGATATCGTAGATGCTGATGATGTTCGGATGGTTGATGCGCGCGGCCGCCCGGGCTTCCCGAATGAACCGCTGCCGATACTCCTCCGAGCCGTCCACCAGCGCCCCCAGGAACTTCAGCGCCACCGCCCGATCCAGTTGCGTGTCCTTTGCCAGATACACCACGCCCATGCCGCCCCGCCCCAACTCCCGCTCCAACTGATACCGCCCCCCGAGCGATTCCTCGACGGTCTCGATGCCCGCGCCCGCCGCCTGCCCGCCACTCGTGCCCGCCGACGACTGCGCCATCTGCGATTGCAGCGAGATCCGGCTCGTTATACTCGACAACCGCTGCGTCACGTCGCGGAAACTCACGTCAACCGTGCGCAGCTTGTACAGCAGCTCCCGGGCCTGCGTCAGCTTTCCGAGCTGTTCATACGCCAGGGCCAGCATGTAGAAATAGTCCGCATTCGTGTCCGACACCCGTTTCCCCATCAGGTGGTTGTCGAGGGCCGCCGCGCAATGGGCGTACTCATGCATTTCGTAGAAACAACGGCCCAGCAGCGGCCGCGCCTGCTCGAAATTCGGATGCGCCTCCTTCACCTGCTGCAGCATCCGGATCGCGTCCTGGAACCGCCCCGCCCGCGCGTACGCCACCCCCGCCCGATAGACGTCCTGCCCCTTCTCAAAACACTCCGCCGAGCGCACCGCGTCGCCCGCCTTCATGTAGCACTCGCCCGCCCGCAGCGACTCGCCGCCCTGGACATACGCCATGGCCGCTTCTTTCCACTTCCCCTGGTTCTCGTAATACCGGCCCGCGATCTGCGCCGCCTCTTTCTTCCGGCCCGCCTCCTGGAGACACTTCGACGCCTCCTGCAGCTTGCCGCCCAGC
>JAFGTL010000235.1 GCA_016934125.1 Candidatus Hydrogenedentota bacterium | reverse complement strand
GTGTGGAAATGAGGCCGAAGAATCATCTAATCTGATGGCTCTCCGGCCTTTCTTGTTATCGCTGTGGCCCGGATACGCGCGATGCGGCCGGCGCGGCACCTGGAGGTGGAGAGCGCGGGTGTCCTGGGGCGGCACGTTTATCGTTCGCCAGTAGGCGCGGATCCCATCTCCGGAACCGGCACGATGCGGTTCGCGTTCGCTGAATCCGCAGGCGGATGAGGAGCGGAACCCGCGTAAGCGGGGGAACGTGCAGAATGGCGAATCGCAACCGAGATAGACACTTCGGGCGGAGCCATTATAGATGTAGATGCCTGGAGTCGGGAGAAGCCCGGGTTACTGCGCATCAACGGAGCGACGGCATTGGAGGAGGCAAAGATGCTCGAATTGAAGAAGGGCGTTGACATTCTATCGGCTGTCGGCGGCATCGATAGGTTGGAGGACGCGAGACGTGTGCTCGCCGAGAATCTGGACGCCGAGAACCTGGAGAAACTGTCCAAGATCCAGAACGAGGAGGCCCTGCGGAAAGTCGCAAACGCGATTGCCATGTGCCAGCCCGACAAGGTGATGATTCACACCGGTTCGCCCGCCGACAAGGAGTTTGTCAGGAAGCACAGCCTGGAGAAGGGCGAGGAAGCCGCCCTGCCGATCGACGGGCACACGATCCACTTCGACCTGCCCCAGGATCAGGCGCGTCTGGTGAAGCAGACTCTCTATATCGTCAACGACGACGAGAGGATCTCCTCCTTGGCAAAACGCGAACCGCGCGACGTATCGCACGCGTATATCCGGAAACACATGACCGGCATCATGAAAGGCAAGATCATGTTTGTCGGGTTTTACTCGCGCGGGCCTGTCGGCGCCAAGGCGACGGTTCCCGCCATTGAGATCTCGAGTTCAACATACGTGCTCCACTCGGCCGAGCTGCTCTACCGGAACTGCTGGGCCGATTTCGACAAGGAGGTCGCGCGCCGCGGAGAGTTCTTCACCAACGTGCATTCGGAAGGGCCCAACCGCCCCGAGGATGTGCCCAACGCGCGGATCTACATGGATCGTTCGTGGCAGACCACCTACTCCATGTTCTGTACGTACGCCGGCAACACGCTGCTCTTGAAGAAAGGCAACCACCGCTTCGCCTCCGACTCGGCCATTTACATGAATCGAGGTACCGAGTTGTCCGAGCACATGTTCATCACCGGGTTGACGGGGCCGGGCGGCCGGAAGACGTACTTCGCCGGCGCGGCGCCTTCGGGCTGCGGCAAGACCACGACCGCCATGGTGGGTTCCGACTTCATCGGCGATGACCTCGCCCAGCTCTGGATCGCCGAGGACGGCACCTTGCGGGGCATCAATCCCGAGATCGGCATCTTCGGTATCGTTGAAGATGTCAACGAAGAGGGCGATCCCTATCTCATGAAGTCGCTGCGCGAACCCGGGGCGGAGGTGATTTTCTGCAACGTCCTGATCGATGAGAACGGCAAGCCGCGCTGGGTGGGCGACGGCGAAGAGGTGCCACCGCGGGGGACGAACTTCCAGGGCGAGTGGACACCGGACATGACGGACGTCCCGATGTCCCACCCCAATTCCCGCTGTACGCTTCTCAACGAGGCGATCGGGAATCACAACAAGGAGGCCAACAGCGATCCGGCGGGGCTGCCGATCTCGGTGATCACGTACTCGGGGCGCGATGCCGACACGATGCCGCCCATCTGGGCGGCCAAGTCCATGGACGAGGGCGTTGCGATCGGCGCGTCCATCGTGTCCAAAGCGACGGCCACGGAGGTGGGCGCCACGGGCGTGAACCGGCAGCCCTGGGCCAACGCGCCCTTCATTGCGGGGGGCTTGAGCGACTATCTGGACGCGCAGCTCTGCTTCTTCAACAACGACCGGCTCGCCGCCAAGCCCGTCATCTCGGGGCTCAACTACTTCCTCACCCACGAGAACCGCGGCGGCAGCGGCAGGGGCCTGCTCGGTGAGAAACGCGACGTCCACGTGTGGCTCGGCTGGCTGGAGTTGTATGCCCACGGCGATGTGGAGGGCATCGAGACGCCCATCGGCATCATCCCGAAGTATGCCGATCTGAAGAGGCTCTTCACGGAGAAGATCGACAAGGAGTACGGCGAAGAGCTGTACACCATGCAGTTCTCGCTCTACATCGACAACATCATCGCCCGGATCGACCTGCAAACCGAGGCCTGGCGGAAGGAAGACAACCCCTCTGAAGTGCTCTTCAGCATCTACGCCCAGCAGAAAGCCGGCCTCGAAGTGCTCAGAGCTGCAAAGGGCCCTGTGGTCAAACCGCAGGATCTGTAGGCTTCGAGTGGATGCCCCGGGGGCATCGGGCAGGGCCTGAGAGGCCTGCGCCGGGCCCTTGGGCCGGCCGCAACGGCTCGACATGGCGGGCTGCGGCAGTCACCCGGGCGGCTGTCGGGATGCACGGGCGGCCCCGCCGGCGTTGACGGGCAGAGAAAAGGCCAATGACTTGCCGCAAGTCATTGGCCCAGAATGCATGGTGGGCGACACTGGGCTCGAACCAGTGACCTCCGCCGTGTGAAGACGGCGCTCTAACCACCTGAGCTAGTCGCCCAAAGCAGGGCGATATGCTAGCACAAGGCCGCGTGCCGCGTCAAACAACATGCGCGACGCATGGCCGGACGCGACTCAGCCTTCGGGCTCCGGCACAGGTGCCGGTGTGGGCGTCCCGCCTTGCCCTTCGAGGCGGCGGCGCGGCACCTGCTGGCGCCATGGGCCGCCGGGAACGGTGCCGGCGCCGGGCTCGTCCACCCCGCCGCGGAACTGCCCGGGGGTGCGCTCACGCCGTGACTCGCCGAAGGCGGCATCGGGGCCTTCGGGGATTGCGGCGCGGTATTCGCGGGCGCGGGCGACAAGGCGGCGGATGTGCTCCTCGAACTCCTGAATGAACATGTAGAGCTTGGCCTGCTGGGTGGGTGTCAAGTCCTTGCCGATGTCCTGGAACGCCTCGATTCGGGCGTCGGCCACCTGCCTGTCGATGGCGATGAGTCTGTCCAGGCCGGCTGTGATGACGGCGTCGGAGTCGCCTTTCCGGACACTCGCCCTGAGCGCATCGATCACGGTGGCGCGTTCGATCTTCAGGGCTTCGACTTTCTCCTTGACCTGCTGGAACTTCCGAACCAGGACGACGGTTTGCTCATCGGCCAGTTCGAGTTCTTTGGACAGCCGAACCATCATGACCATCTCGATGAGTTCGCGCGCGTCGCGATCTTGCAGGTTGCCCAGGGGGCCCATCTGCTTGCCCGCCCAGGGGCCGGGGCCGGCCCCGCGGACGGCGGGCTCAGACTGTGCCACAGCCAGTGAGGCCGTCGCCACGAGGCACACGAGTGCGAGAGCTGTCTTCCTGGTGTTCATGTTGTCCATCCCTTCTCGGCGTACTCCACAAGCAACCGCTTGAGGGTCGTCGTCTCGGTTTCACTCAGGGAGCCGATGAGCGCATCGAGATCCTGCGTTTCATCAAGGGCGCCGGCCAAGTCCGCGAACCAATCCTGTGCGGCCAGAGCGGGGAGCCAGTCCAGGTCGGCCTCGCCGTTGGCGGACAGCACAAGGGCGCCGGGATACGCGAAGGGCTGCTCGATCACCGACGGATCTTCCCGCAGCCGGTGCCCGATCTCTTGCCAAAGGGACTCGCTGTCCAGTTCGGCCCACTGAGCCGGCCCGGCCGTGGCGCCGTCGCGCAGGCGCGCATGGCGAACCAGCCCGGCCGCGACAACGAGGACGAGGGCGGCGGTTGCGGCGGTAAGCGCGATGCGCAACGCCGAGCGGCGGCGCGGGCCAGGGACATCGCGCACGTGGGCCATGACGCGCGTCGTAAAGGCCGGATCGACCTCGGGCGGGCGCAGCCCCTTCAGGTGTGCGGAGAGTTTGGCCATCTCGATGTAGCGACGGGCTGCGTCCTCGTCCTTCTGGAGCAGCCGCGCCACGTCCTCGGGCCGGGCCGCTTCGCCGTCGAGGTACGCGGACAATTCGTCTCGAGTCTTGTCATCTTTCATAGCAGTTCACCGCCGAGTTCGATCAGTTTCGCTCGGAGTTGCTCACGGGCGCGTGCCAGGCGGCTCTTGACGGTACCTCGCCGGCATTTCACGATCTGCCCGATGGCGTCGTAGTCGAGCCCGTGCAGTTCGCGGAGCACCAGCACCTCGCGGTGCTCCGGACTCAGTTGGCCAAGCGCCCGCTCGATGGCCGATTCAATCTCGCGAAGCCGCGCCACCCGGTCAGGCCGGCCCGATTCATCGGGCACGGCGCCCTCGCGCTCGTCGGCGCGCGTCAACGAGCGCGTCCTGCCGCGCCCTCTGCGGGCGGTGTCCCGGAGGTGATTAAGCGTGAGGTTCCGCGCCATGCCGAACAGCACGGTGGAGAACTTCGCGTCCGGGCGGAGCCGGCCCAGGTAGCGGTATACGCGTATGAAACTGTCCTGGGCCAGATCCTCGGCCTGCTCGAGGCTTCCCGTCATGCGCTGGCAGAAGTGGATCACCGGCCCTTGATACCGGCGCACCAGTTCGGCGAAGGCGTCGACATCGCCGGAACGAGCCCGATCTACCAGTTCCCAATCCGGAATCCCGTTCATGCGGCACTCCGCCCAACTTCAACCAAGTAAAACACCGGAGGCGTCGTGAGGTTCCCAGAATCCAGCCGGACACCGACGGCGGCCCAGAACGCCGCGGGGCAGCCCTGGCGTAACCCACTGAATCGAATCACCTTGCGGCGTCGGACTCGAGATTCTGCCGCGCCTTTGCGCAAATGGTTGCGATGGTGTTGTACAGCCGGTGCGCCTCGTCCAGAAGCGGGTTCACGGCCTCCTCGGACGCGATGTCCGCGGCGAGGATGAGCCGGAGCCAGTACTGGATCTCCTGGCAGGCGTGCCGGGCCGCGGTCATGTGGGTCAGGAGATGGCGCCGGCTGGTGCCGAGGTAGGCGCGGGCCACCTCGGCGCCGATGAGGGTTCCCGTGCCGAGGAGGTTGGCCGACAGGGGCTCGGGCAGATCCGAGCGCACGCGTTGCGCGAGTTGGACCACGGCCACGCCGAACTGGAGGCTGTCTTCTTCGACGTCGCGGCGGTCGATATCCTTGTCCGGGTGCAGATGTGAAGTTCGAATGGATCTTCCCTCCCGCGGTTGTCGGGGCAGCGGCGCGCCGGCCGCAGCGGTCAGACGCGCTTCACCCGGGGGCCGTCGGGTGTGTCTTCGACGCTCCAGCCTTGAGACGCCAGTTCATCGCGGATGGCGTCGGCCCGGGCGAAGTTCTTTGCCCGCCGCGCCACGCCGCGCTCACGCACCAGCGTCAGGACATCCTCGGGGGCCGACTCGTCTTCCGCGGCCGCGAAGAGGCCCGTCACCGCGTCGAGCCGATCGAGTAGCCCCTCGGCACGCCGCGCGCCGGATGCGCCCAGTTCCCCTTGATCGATGAGCCGGTTCGTGTCACGCACGAAGTCGAACACGGCGGCCAGCGCCGCCGAGATATTCAGATCATCGTCGAGTGCGGCGCCGAACGCCTCTTCGCTGGCCTGGGCTTCCTGCTCGAGGTCGAGGCCCTCTCCGGTGACGTCCTTGAGGCGGAGCCGGAAATCGCGGATGCGCCGGAGCGATTCCTTGGCCGCGTCGAGGGCATCAAAGGTGAAGTTGTTGGGCATGCGGTAGTGGGTGGCGATCAACACCCACCGGATCGCCACGGGGTCGTGGCCCTTCTCGATGAGGTCGCGCAGGGTGAAGAAGTTCCCGAGGGACTTGCTCATCTTCCGGTTCTCGACGATGAGGTAGGCGTTGTGGAGCCAGTATCGCACAAAGGGCTTGCCCGTCGCGCAGCAGGACTGGGCGATCTCGTTTTCGTGGTGGGGAAACACGAGGTCTTCGCCGCCGCAATGGATATCGAAGGTGTCGCCGAGGTATTTCATGCTCATCACGGAGCATTCGATGTGCCAGCCGGGCCGCCCTTTCCCGAGTTCCGTCTCCCAGAACACGTCGCCGTCGTCTTCGTCGTAGGCTTTCCACAGGGCGAAGTCGCGGGCACTCTCGGCGTCGTACTCGTCTGCATCGACGCGGCCGCTGGCGCCGTTCTGGAGTTGCTCGAGATCGAAGTGGCTCAGGGAGCCATAGCCGGGAAAGGTGCTGAGCCGGAAGTAGATGCTCCCATCCTGCTCGTAGGTGTGCCCGTTCTCGCGGAGCCGTTTGATCAGCGCCACGATGTCGTCGATGTGATCGGTGGCGGCCGGGAACCGATCGGCGCGCTGGATGCCCAACGTGTCCAGATCTTCAAAGAAGGCCTGCGTATACCGGCCCGTCAACGACTTGAGCGACTCGCCGGTCTCCCGGCAGGTGCGAATGATCTTGTCTTCCACGTCGGTGAGGTTCATGACGTGGGTAACCTGGAACCCGCGGTACTTCAGGTGGCGCTTGAGCAAGTCCTGGGCCGCATAGGCGCGGAAATTGCCGATGTGGGCGTAGTTGTACACGGTAGGGCCGCACGTGTAGATCCCTACCTTGCCGGGCTCGATGGGCTCGAAAGGCTCCGTTTTCCGCGTCAAGGTGTTGAAGAACCGAATGGCCATGCGCCTTCCCCGCTGTTTCTTCTTCGCCGTGTCATCGCGATTGTACCGGGCGTTCCGGGGTGGTTCAACTTGACTTGGGCACGCTCGAACGGGGAGCGGGGCGGCGATGCCGGGCCTGCGAGGGGCGTTCGCACGCCCGGCCGGGTTGTGCTACACTATGCGGAGTCTGACACGCCCGGGCCTGCAGGGCGCTTGGCGGCGGGAGCCCGGGGGATGGTGCAGCGGAAGGCATCCGATTCGGAAGGGGATACAACACGCGATGGACGCAACGGCGGCGGGCGTGATCCGCAAACCCCGCGTGCGCGATGTGCCGGGGATCAAAGAGTTGATCGACGGGGCTGCGGGCCGGGGCGCTTTGCTCCAGCGCACGGCGCTCGAGTTGTACGAGACGGTGCGCGACTTCTACATCTACGAGGACGCGGACGGCGTGGCGGGCTGCTGCGCGCTTCACGTCGACATGGGCGACCTCGCCGAGATTCGATCGCTCGTGGTGCGCACGGACCTCCGGGGAAGACACATCGGCCGGGATCTGGTGCAGGCGTGCCTGGACGAGGCCGGCGCGCTGGGGATTGTGCGCATATACGCGCTGACTCGTGTGGCAGGGTTCTTTGCGAAGATGGGCTTCCATGAGATCGACAAGCATGAGCTGCCCAGCAAGGTGTTCCGGGACTGTGTGCGGTGTCCGCATTTCCCGGACTGCGACGAGGTGGCCGTTGTACGGGATCTGGAGGTCGCGGGCGGGCCGAGTCCGGCCGGAATCGAAAAGGAGTAAGTGCACGTGGAAATCCAGGGAACGATGAGCGTGTTGGGCTTCGGGAACATGGGACAGGCCATCGTCCGGGGCCTCATCGAGACGGGGACGCTGCCGCCCGAGCGCATCGTGGTGTTCGACGTCGATCCGGGCAAGGCCGACGAAGCCAAGGGCCTCGGGCTCGGGCTCGCGGCGACGCCGCAGGATCTGGCCAGCCCATGCAACGTGCTGCTGCTCGCCGTGAAGCCCCAGAACATGGCAGAGGCGCTCGATCCGCTCGCCTCGGTTCTCGACGGCGACGCATTGGTCGTGTCGATCATGGCGGGGGTCTCGATCGCATCGCTTCAGGCGCGGCTGGGAGAGAGCCGGCGTGTGGCGCGTGTGATGCCCAACCTGCCCGCACTCGTCAACGCGAGCGCCGCGGCCATCGCCATGAGTGCGAACTGCTCGGAGGCCGACAAGGAAGCCGCGCAGGCCATCTTCGAGGCCGTGGGGATGGCGGAATTCGTGCAGGAAGACGCCATGGACACGATCACGGCGCTGAGCGGGAGCGGCCCGGCCTATTTCTTCTACATGGCTGAGTGCATGACGCGCGCTGCGGCGTCCCTGGGCCTTTCGGAGAGCCAGGCGGGCCGGCTGGCGGCCCAGACACTGCTCGGGGCGGGCCTCCTCCTCCGCGACAGCGGCGAACCGGCCCAGACGCTCCGCGAGCGGGTGACGTCCAAGGGCGGCACCACGGCAGCGGCGTTGGGGCGATTCCAGGAGAAGGGGTTCGAGGAGGTGATTGCGGCG
>JAFGTL010000234.1 GCA_016934125.1 Candidatus Hydrogenedentota bacterium | reverse complement strand
CTGGTGGATGGTGTTCAGCCTGCTGGCGCTCGTGTTGATCTACGGCGGGCTGGTGCGTGCGCGGCGAAGCTGGAATCCCTTTGCGAGCCCGCAGCCCGCATGGGGGCCAACCTTCGCGGGCGACACGGCGGGCCTCGAACACACGCAGGTGGTGCCGACACTCGATACGCCCATCGAGGAGGGGAAGAACGCCGTCTGGTGCGCCACCTTCCAGATGGCCTGGAAGCAGCTTCAGAACGGCCTTCTCGGGGAGCCGGTGAACGTGAGGGACGCTGAAGCCGTCTGCGCGCGGCTCAACGGCGCGTCCGATCCCGCCGGCGATCTGCCCGCGGACGCGTACTACGCCAAGGCGGGCATGGAGAACGAGGGCGCTATCGCTACGATCCGGCAGGACATGGCGCGGTTGTTTCCGGAAAAGGAACCGCCGACGTTTCCGGGCATCATGCCCGGCTCGTTTCTCATGTACGCCTACCTGGCCACGCGGGTGCCGTTCCCCATCCCCTATTTCGACGCGCGCGAGCCCTTGGCCTTCCCCGATGGCGCCGGCGGCACGGCCCCGGTGCATTCCTTCGGCATCCGGGACGAAGACGGTGATCGCTACGAGCACCTCCGCGATCAAGTCGAGGTGCTTTTCGTGCACCGGGAAGATCCCTTCGGCAAAGCCGACGCGTTCGCGGTGGATCTGTGCCGGGATTCGGCGCCAAATCAGATCGTCGTGGCCCGCATCGAGCGCGAGGAGACGCTGGGCACCACGCTGGACGCGCTCAAGCAACGCATCGCGGCGCAGGCCGAAGAAAGCGAGCATCCCCTCCACTTCGGCGGCAGCGACGTGCTGCTCGTGCCCGACATGTGCTGGCGCCTCGAACACCACTTCCTGGAGTTGGAGGGCAGCCCCTTCGCAAACCCGGCGTTGGCCGCCCAGTCCATGGATCTCGCGTTACAGGAGATCGCGTTCCGGCTGGATCGAAGCGGCGCAGAACTGTGGTCGGAGGCGCATGCACATTGGGCCTCCCCCCCGCCCGTGGATCTCGTGGCGGATCGGCCGTTCCTCGTGTACGTGAAACGGCGCAGGGCGGCCCAACCCTTCCTGGTGCTGTGGATCGAGAACGCCGAACTGCTCCGGCCCTGGCAGGATTGACGCCCGGCCACGCCGCCCGTGCCGTTACGTGCCGGTGTCGTGCATCCCCGCGCCATAGGCGCAATGCAGCCGGACGGGGCAGCGCGTACACGCCGGTGTACGCGGCCGGCACACCTGCCGGCCGTGGGCGATCAGGTTGACGTGAAACGCGTAGCACCGGGCTTTCGGGATGAGGGGCGGCACGAAGGCGTGGGCCTTTTCGGCCGTCATGCCCTCGGGAATGATGCCGATTCGCATGAGCACACGGTGAATGTGCGTGTCGATCGGGAACGCGTCGCGGCCGAGGGCGAAGAGCAGCACGCAGCGCGCCGTCTTGAGGCCGACGCCATCGAATGTGAGGAGCCGGCGCTCGGCCTCGTCGGCGGGGAGGAGGCTCAAGTCGTCGAGGCTGAGGGCGCCATCGCGCGCGATGGAACGCAGGATGCGCTGGATGCGGGCGCTTTTGGTTTTCGCGAGGCCGCCCGGCCGGAGCACGCGTTCGAGCCGGGCGCGCGGCACGGCCATCACCTCCTCCCAGGTGGGATACGCTGCCCGGAGGGCGTCGTAGGCACGGCGGCTGTTCACATCGCTTGTGTTTTGCGACAAGATGGTGCCGATGAGGGCGTCAAGGGGATCGGAAGGCTCAGGGGCCGCCCGCGGCCCGTAGGCGCGATCCAGCAGCCGCTCCACGGTGCGCGCCGTGCGTCTGAGCGCTGCTTGTTTCGTGCCCGGCATCATGCCCGCCCTCCGCCACGCCGGCCGCCATCGCCTCAGTAGCGGCCGTGTTCTTCCACGAGATCGCCCATGAGGCGGATCCGATCCTCGTCGGCCCCGGGCGGCACCTGATCGCCCGCGTTGGCGATGAGACGTGGGCTGTGCTCCTTCAGGGCCAGCCATCGCAGCACGGCGGCCTTGAAGGCCTCGATGTCCACATCCGGCAGCCACAAATCCGGCGATACGCCGCCCGACAGGATCATGTCCGGGCCGGCCTCGTTGCGGCAGGCCTCGGGCTCGAGATCGCCCATGGGCACGGGGGTTACGGCGTCGGCGCAGTCGGCGCCGAGATCGCGGAACATGGCGAGGGCGCCGCGCAACTTGCCGTCGATGTGGACGGCCACACACTTGCCCGCGGCGTGGAGGCGCGCGAGCGCCTCGGTGTAAAACGGCCGCGACCACTCGTCAAACAGGCGGGGCGGCTGAATATCGCTCGAGAAGTTGTCGCCCATGATGATGATCTCCGCCGGGGACTGGGCGAGCAGATCGATGCATTCGAGGCCATTGGCGTTGATTTGATCGACCACCTCGTGCATGGTGTCCGGCCAGTCGGCCATGGCGTAGATGGTGCCCTCGATGCCGAGCCAGTAGTTGAGCAGATAGCCCATGGCGCTGTAGCCGGCGCCCAGGTAGACGACGCCCGTGTCGCCGACGCACTCGAGCCAGGCACGATAGAGGCCCCAATTGGGCCGATACTTCCGGGCGGCGAGCGCATGGCCGAGGACGCGGAGATCCTGCTCGGACTTCACGCCCCACGCGGACATGCCCCAGGCGTACGTCTGCTCTTCCCAGCGGCGCGTCCGGCGTATCGTGCCGAGGGGCGTCTCGTACTCCCAGGTGATCTCGCGGCCGTCCGGGCTCTTCTCGGCCGCGGCCCGGACATCGCCCGCGTAGGCCACCGTGAAGAACGGGGCGAGTTGGGGCAGGTAGAAGCCCGCGCCGAAGCGGCGGTGACAGTCGACGAGTTCCCGCTCGGGGGCGTCCTGCGTCCGGCTCAAGTCCCACGGGATTCGGTGTTTCTGATAGAACCAGTGGGACAGATCGAGCATGTAGGGCACGATGTCCGGCGTGTCGCCGCGGTATACGGCCAGGATCCGCTCACGTAACGACATGGCCATTGCGCGATCTCCAGGCCCGTCAGGGCTGTTGCGCGCCGGGGGCGGCGCGGCGGTTCCCCTCGAGCCACTCATCGGCGACGGCCTGGAAGGTGTCGGCGGCGTCGCGGGCGGTGGAGCCGGCAGGCAGGCCCTCGCCGAGCAGGGCCTGGCAGTAGCTCCCCATGCCGCACCAGGACGAGCAGAGATGGCCGAGCATCCGATCCGTGGCATCGCGCTGGGAACTGCGGTAGAAGGCGAGGGCCGCAGAGGGCGATTTCCAGCTCGTCGGCCAGACGCGGAACCCCTTATCGAGAAACAGGCGCACGGATCGGTAGTTGGGCATGTAGAGGTAGTGCCAGTCGCAGATGATGATGTCCTTCGGGATGAGATCGATGGCGGCCTCGGTGCCGTTGTGGCTCGTCTCGTAGCTACTCCATGTCATGTAGGACTTCGGAATCAGCCGATCGCCCCACATGAGCATGGTGAGCCCCTTCTCGGTGACGACGTGGGCGTAGAGATCGTTGACGGCCTTGGCAAACACCTCGGCGTGGGATTCGCCGCTGTAAAACGGCGTCGTGTCGTCGGGGAACAGCATGACTTCGTCGAGGCCGACGTGGAAATACTCGGGCTGGAACGCGTCGATGAGCTCGTCGATGAGGGCGAAGACGATCTCGTTGGTTTTGGGGTGGAGCGGATTCCAGCTTACATGGTAGTGGTGCGGATCGCTGTAGTCGGGGTTGGGCGGGGCCATCAACTCGGGATGGGCGGCGAGGAGCCCGATGGGCCGGTGCCCCTGGTGGCCGAAACACTGGAACTGGGGAATGAGCCGGATCCCCTGGGCGCGGCACAGGGCGGCGAGTTCCCGCGCGTCCTGCTTGTTCATGCCGGATGTGAGGCCCACTTCCGGATGGGAGGTGAACTGGTAGTTGTAGTCGATCTCGAGGATGAGTGTGTTGGCCCCGCGCGGTGCGAGCACCTCGGTGATGGCCCGGTGAAGCAACGGGAGATCGTCCCGGCCGGACAGATAGATGTGGACGCCGCGCCAGGCGTCTTCCGGAAAGGGCCTGAGAGGTTGCTCGGCGGCCTCTTGGGCCGGCGGCGCGGGCTTCGGGCCGGTGGCGCAGCCGGCCACAACCAGGGCCGCCAGGGCCATCGCCGCAAGGATACGAACGCTTCTGTGGTTGCTCATGATTCTCGCTCCCAAACTGGCCAATGCTGGGCACGCCCCACGCGTCGCCGTATGCTACCGTGCCGGACGGGCGCCGATCCAGTCGGTTGCGGCACGCCGGCGTGGGCGTGCTACCATGCGGGACGGGGAGAACGAATATGGCCGTCGTCGAACTGCGCGTGTCCGGTTACCGCTCGATCCGCCAACTCCGGCTCCGGCTGG
>JAFGTL010000016.1 GCA_016934125.1 Candidatus Hydrogenedentota bacterium | reverse complement strand
GGCAACGCGCCCGAAGGGCAACGCGCCCGAAGGGCAACGCGCCCGAAGGGCAACGCGCCCGAAGGGCAACGCGCCCGAAGGGCGCGCGTCCACAGGACGCGGCGTCGCGGGCTGCACGCGGATTCCCGAAAGGTGCCCCCAGAGTGAGCGCACGCGCCCGAAGGGCACACGCACACGGAACGTGCGCAGAAGAACGCGCAGCGTTCTTCCAACGCGCCCGAAGGGCGCCGCGCCCGAAGGGCAACGCGCACACGGAACGTGCGCAGAAGAACGCGCAGCGTTCTTCCAACGCGCCCGAAGGGCGCGCCGAATCAGGAAGATCGCTGTGAACCGGCTCAGGCCGCAGACGGACGATCCCTGCCTGAACGGCAGGGCCATCCCGGCCGATTCCGGAAAGGTGCCGCACGGAGCGAGCGCATGGAGCGGGCGCGCGAGGTGCGCCTCCCGGAGCGGGTACGCGGAGGGGGCGTCCGGTACGGACGCTACGGGAATAGCCCACCGTTTTCAACGGTGGGAATCCAGCCGGCCCCCTTCAGCCAGTCCCGGAGGGACGGCTGAACCCACGGCCCCCGTGGTGTGGGCCGGAGTCTGCCCCGGGAGCGAGCGCGCACGGAGCGAGCGCGCACGGAGCGAGCGCTGAAGAACGCGCAGCGTTCTCCGGAACTGCGGGAAGCGGAACTCGCCCTGGGCCCCGCACCGCACGTTAAGAGGCAGCGGGACACCGCTGGGTATTGACACTTATCAAGATATCTGATATTAGTAATGCCAGTTCATAGACAAGCGTGACGGGGCGGGTGATGATCTTTCTTCTCGACGGCGCCCGCCAGGCGGGTTGGTCTGCGTGTCACGAAACGGAGGTAGCGGCGGCCGAGGGCGAGGGGAGGACACGGAGATGAAGCGCGGCCGATGGAGAAGGCTGTTCGCCCGGCTCGCGGTCACGTCAGGCGTGGTGACGGCCTTGATGCCGCTCTCTTCGTGCGTGCCGGCGGCGGCGGATGACGTGTACGGGACGGATACGGGGTGCTGCGAGTGCGTCGATGAAAGCAGTCACTTCCCCGGCGGCAGCAGCACCCATATGGGGACCGCTCCTGTTGACGTAGTGATACAGCCCCCGCAGCAGGTGTGTATCGGGGCGTAGTTCAGAGTGTCTGCCAGCGGAGGAACCGACTGCGATACGGTGAAGGGCACGGGATCGTGGTGCAAGACGGGCCCGGCGGGGGTGCGCTGGCGATCCAAAGAGCCCCTGCGGCGAGGGGAGAACCTATGCCCACAGGAATGACACCGTCAACGTCCCATATGAGTGGACGATAACCGGGGCGGCCGAAGCCCCGTGCTTGCCAGAGGCCGACGAGGAAATCGACGACGATAGTTGCCCGAGCTTCAACTTCAACACGGATCCTTTCGTTTGGATCAGAGCGCCGGCAACGCCGGGCACGATATCCATCACGGTGTCGCGGGCAGGGAACGATACTCATCCCGACGGTGTGCCGGGTTCCGCGTCCGGCGAGGTCAGCGTTCTGGACTCGAGAGTCGCCCGCAACCGCAGGTTCTTCTCGACGCAGATCGACATGGAAGACATCATCAAGGAACATCTGCTGTATACCAACATTGCCCTCACCGCCGACGACGATGGCGCCTATCGTCAGTACGACAGCAACGGCGACGGCGAAGTGGCAGATCCGGACGAGTACCGTGACGGCTATGACTCCAGCGTCTGCGTGAAATACGACATCCAATCATACGACGATCCGGCGTCCATTTCTCCCACCCCATTCATGTGCTGTTGGGCGGGCACGGAGGTGGCGTGGACGAACGGAGGCACGCTCGTTGTGGAGCCAGCGGATTTCGTCTTCGGAGGAGGTTCTGCAGACTGGGAGCGGTTCAGGAAGCAGTCGGATTACGATGTGCTGTATGTCCGATACGCGTTGGAGGTGCTCGATCCGTACGCGCAGCCCCGCCCTATCGTCAGAAATCGAGGTGGGGGCGGAGAATGCGTTCTCAACCGGACTGTGATCGGGGTGCAGGGGTACGTGCAGGGAACGCTGATTCACGAACTGGGACACAACACGGGAACGAGTACTTGGGGGGACGGGCTAGGCCACGTGTCCCTGACGGCCAGCGGAACCGAGTACAGCAGGAATGTCATGGGGAACACCACGGCAGACCGCAAGTGGATCTCGCGTATCCCCTTGACCACGGACGAGGAAATCTGGTGCAACGCGCCCGCGCCCCCTGGGAAGCAGGCACAGTACGACGCCTTCCTGCACGAGGACTGAGTAGACGTGTCGGGGCATATTGGCTGGGGCGGGATAAGGGTGGGGCATTGCGAAGGGAGGTATGGCATGGCACGGACGACATCGTCATCGAGGGCGGGCCGGGCCGGATGTGCCGTGGAGAATGGCCCAGGCGCTTACGTAGCGGGCCGTGAACGGCGAGAAGGGCCGATTTGGCAGATGCGGCGATGGCGAGTCGGTCTGATGGTCGCCCTCTGCTTGTGGCCATTGGTGGCTGTGTGTGAGCCTCCGGCCGGGGAGCAGCGGCCCGATGTGCTCGTGCCTGGGGCCAGCTTTGATCGCGTGGCGGCGATTCAGTGCCTGGACAGCATGAGGCTCCTTCGAGATGAGGTAATCAATGCTGAACGGGCGAAGCTACTCGATGTCCGCGTGAACACGCCGCTGCCGCGCGAAGCGTATCAGGTCCGCGTTTCCCTCGATCCAGCGGAGCGCGACGCGCTCTGCCATCTCGGTGAAACGTTGGTGTCTGAGCGGAGTCGCGATCATGCGCTGCTATGGCGCATCCTCGCCCTGCTCACGTGGGACACGGCACAAGATAGGAGCCGGGATCTGGCCATCCGATGTCTCCAGTTGCCATGCCCCAAGGAGATTGTATGCGATCAGCATTCGACGATTCGGGCGGCAATCACGATCCTCATCGCGAACGAATCGCAGAGGGCCACGGATATCCTCACCGAGTGCGCCTTGCTTCCTCTGCATGGGTCGCCGAGCCGGCTCTTTCCCCCGGAAGAAGGCGGGAAGCTGCCCGAAGGGTTCACTGAGAGGACGGCCTGCAGCGTCTTGGGGCTGTTTGTCGGAGCCGCGGCCAAGGCCCGTGTCGTTCCGTTCATGGAAGGCGTGCTGCATGAGTACGAGTCATCGGGGCGGTTCGCGGAAGACTCACTGATCATGCAACAGGTGAGACACTGCGCTGAAGTTGCGCGGAAGGTGGCTGCCGACGTGCCGAATCCGGCGGGGCTGCCGCCTCCCGTGCCTCCGCCGCCCGCCGAGTCCGAGCGGCCGCCGCCGGGCGTTATCTTGTGGATGGACGCGGGCAGCATTCCGCCGCGCCTGTCGACGGCGCTGTTGATGCAGGAGTTGCCGAATCTGATTGATTCGGAAGGCTATGCCAAGCTTGTTGGCGACGGCACCGGGCCCGAGCCGAACTGGGTGGCGATTCGCAGGGAGGCGCTCGATCTCTTTCACGTTTCCCTCCTGGATGGCTACTCGCCGGAGGAGGCCGTCCAGGCGTGCGAAGACTTGATCCGATACGAGCCACTGCCTGAAGAGGTGCGCCGGTGGGCGCATCTAAGGCGACTCCTCCTGCTGGATCAACTCGGGCAGATCGATCAACTGATGCGCCTGGGAGAGGCGTGGATTGCGCAGCACCCAGACGACGAGATCGACGTGGGCGTCCGCTGGTTCCTGGCGGAGCGCTATGTCCACCAACACGAGGAAACACTGGGCGTCCCGATGGAAGAGCGGCAGGCCATCGTCGATCGCTTGATCACGCCCGTGTTTCAACGGCGGAGTCCTTACGACAGGGCGACCATCTCGCTCTACCTCGCGTACGCCCAGGCAATTGACGTGATCGGCACCCATGTGACGGGCAAACGCAGCCGCGGCGCGGACGCGGCCGTGCGGGCCGGGAGCTTGTCGCACAAAGAATGGGAGGCCCACCGACGGGAATTGGCCCAGTTTGGGGGGGCTTTTCGCCAGCGGAGCCGGGATTATCTGATGGAGGTCATCTCGATTCTTGAGCAGTACCTGGCCAATCCGAACCTGGCTGATCGCTGGCACCTTACCGTGCGCGAGGGCCAGGAGGCTTTGGCCTTGGCCAAGGGCAGGCTCAAGGGCCTCGACGACCACATCGCGAGCAGGCGGGGTCAGGTGTATCCAGAACTGCAGGCCATCGAGAACCAGCTCGACGAGGCCACCGAAGCCGCGTTCCGCGAGGCGCTGGCTGACGAGGGTTCCTGAATCGAGTGAGAAAGCCCTCCGCGCGGGCGGAGGGGAGACAGGTGGCGGCGGGGTTTGAGTTCTGACCACATTCGCAACAACCCGTGTGTCTAGAGGTGGCGCCGTCCGCAGACACACTCCTGTCGGGCAAGCATGGAACAAGGGAACCCCTGACATGAAACGAGTGCAGGTGCAACTGGCCGTGCTGGCCGCCGCGGCGGCGCTCGTCATCCCCGGCTGTGATCGACAGCATCAGCAACCGGTCCTGCCGAGGCGCGAGTCCCACATTGGCGCCGTCCGAGACAGGGCGGCCGAGGGCCCACGGGCGGAGGTCTCGAAGCAGGATTTCACGTTCCGCCTGAGGCGGGGAGAGGACCTACCGCCGGGCGAAGTGAAGGCTACCATACGCAACGCGGGCCAAGAGACTCTCGTCCTTTCGTTGGGCGGAGCCACGTGCGCGTGTGCGGTTCCCGAACTGAGTGCGCAGTTGGTTCGTCCTAATGAAAGCGCGGAGGTGCGCTTGAGACTCGGGAGCGATGCGTATCTGAGACCGCGGACAGACCTCGTCTCTATCCACACGAACGATCCGAACTCCAGCGTCCTTCGATTCAAGGTATGCGTAGACTGGATCGAGCCGATCCGGCTCATTCCCCCAACGGGCGCGCTGGATTTCGGCGAAGTGAGGCGTGGAGACGAGAAGGTCCGGACGTTCGCCATCGTCCAGGAGTTCGGCGATGTTCCCCTGACGCTTCTTGATCTCACAAGCACAGTCCCGGGCCTCACGCTGACGGGCGATGTCGTCGCGTGGGATGACGTACGAACCATCGACGTAACGGCCAAGTTCGTGTCCGGCAATATCGCCGGCCCCGTCAACGGCGAGGCCTGTGTCTTCACGAGCGTGCACGAAGAAGGCCTGAGACTGCCGGTGGCGGCCCTGATCACCGGGGATCTGTGCCCCGAGCCGGGCCAGGTCTATTTCGGGAGAATGCGGCCCGGGAGTACACGCCACCGCGAGATCCGAGTCGCTGCCGAGGGAGACTCGCAGGCATCTATTGAGCGCCTTGAGACGTCAAGTCCCGGGCTGACGTTCACCCTCTGCCAAGAACCGAACGCCAGCGTACTCAATCTTGAGTGTCACGCTCCCGATTCTCCGGGGACACACTGCGAGTGGGTTATGCTCGAGTCAAGGGCTGGCATATGCACGCGAATCCCTGTGATCATCGAAATCGTCGGGGATGACAACTCGAGTTTCTGACGTCCCCGTGATGGTGTTGCCCGCCAGAAGGACGGCTCCGGCTCGCGACAATCCTGTACACATGGCCGAAGAGGACATGGGTAAGAGAATGTGACGGGCTTCGTGGCAACAGGCGGGCGCGCTGATTCCCGAGCGGTAGCGCAAGGCTCACCGGCTTCGAGAGATGTCCTCTGAGTGTACGGCGCGCGGACGCTGTGCGTGGCCTGCTGACCGTTGTTGACCACGGCGGCCACGGGACTTAGAATAGAATCCGGCGATGGAGGGCCGATAGCGGCCGGACGTGGGGCAGGCTGGACGCCGGATGGCCGGTGGTCACTGGTGTGCTCCGGGGAAGGGAATCGCATCATGGTTCGGTTCATGTTGATCGCGGCGGTGGCCGTGCTGATCTATCCCTTTGCCGCGGCGCAGGATGCGGGCGATGAGGCCAGTCCCGTTGCGCCGGACGCCGGGCCGGTGGCGGCTGACGCTGGCGACGCGCCGGCGGCGACGGCGCGCGACAACGAGGTGGTGGTGTGCCCCATCGAGGGGATGATCGACGACGGGGTGCAGGTGCTGGTGGAACGGGCCGTCGAGGAGGCGGCCTTTGCCCGGGCCATCATCTTCGTGATCGACACGCCGGGCGGACGGGTGGATTCGTGCATCCGGATCACGGATGCGATCACGAATGCCTCGTGCCCGTCCATCGCCTACGTGAGAGGAATGGGGGCGATCAGCGCGGGGGCGATTATCAGTTTCTCATGCGACGACATCATCATGTCGGACACGGCGCCCATCGGCGCGGCGCAGCCGGTGATTCCGACCACCGAGGGGATGCTGCCGACGGGCGAGAAGGAAGTGTCGTTCTTGCGGGCGACGGCGGCGGCCCTTGCCGAGGCAAACGGGCACAATCCGCATCTGGCCCAGGCGATGGTGGACAAGGATATCGAGTTGATCGCCGTTCCGCGGAAGGACGGCACGTACGATGTGGTGGCGAGCAACGTGTTCGAGGGGGACGGACGCGACGGACGCGAGACGCAGCCGCGCGATCCCCTCGAGAAGGCCATCGACGATCTGGCCGAGGAGTTGCCTGAGCCCATCGCGGAGCCGCTGAAGGATGTGGCGAGGGAGTTGGCCGCCGAAAGGCGGCGGGACAGGGAGCAGCCCGAACCGGCACAAGAGGCCGAGCCGGCACCGGTGGGCCCGGATGGCAGTTACATCATGCTGGCACGGGGCAAACTGCTCACGTTGACGCCGAGTGCGGCGAAGAAGTACGGGCTGATCCGGGCGACGGCGAACAACGTGAACGACGTGATGCGCGAGTTCGGCTACGGCGACGCGCAGCAGCACTTGGTCGAGGCGACTTGGTCGGAGCGCCTGTTCCGGTGGCTCACGAGTCCGACGGTGGCGGGCATCCTGCTGATGTTGGGCGTGGGCGGCCTGTATTTCGAGGTTAAGACCCCCGGGTTCGGCGTGCCCGGCATCATCGCGCTGATCTGTTTCTCGCTGTTCTTCGGCGCGCGCGCGGTGATCGGGTTGTCGGAATGGGTCGATCTGCTGCTCGTCCTGGTGGGCCTGGGGCTGATCCTGGTGGAGATCTTCCTGTTGCCCGGGTTCGGCGTGGCAGGGATCGCGGGGATCGCGTGCCTGTTGGCCGGCCTCTATATGTCGTTTACATTCAATGACTTCACATGGCCTCAATACAGTTGGGAATTCGATCGCCTCGCGGATGCCGGCAAGACGTTCTCCATCGCGACGGTGGCATTCGTGTTGTTCCTTGTCCTGGTGTGGAAGCTGCTGCCGCGCACGCCGCTGTATGGCTGGGTGGTACTCCTCCACGCGCAGGATGCCGCAGCGGGCTACACGGTGCAGACCGCGGAAGAGGTCGAGGCGGCGATCGGATTGACGGGCGTGGCCACGAGCCCGTTGCGGCCGGCGGGCCGGGGGCGGTTCGGCAACAAGAACTACCCGGTGGTCACCCGCGCGGCCTATGTCGCGAGGGGCACGCCGATTGTCATTACCGAGGCGGAAGGCAACCGGTACGTGGTGGATGTGGTGAAGGACGCGGCAAGCACGGAGGATAAGGCCTGATGAACGCACGCGAGTTGCTGGTTCGGATGCTGCAGCAGTTGCTGCAGGACACGCAGGTGCTCCACCAGCAGGGGGCCGGGTACTTCAGTTGTATCCCGATTGCGAGGCGCTACAACAAGTTGCTGGGCCAGGCGCGCGAACTGTCCGCGGGCACATCGGGCCTGCTGGGCACGTTCGAGGACGCGCCCGAGGCCGATCCGAAGGATCCCGCGGAGAAAATGAAGGTGGTTCAAGGCATCCGTATCGAAATCAACCAGTTGATCTCGCTGCTCGAGGCGCTGGCGGAGGAGAGTGCATGATCTGGTGGGTGGTGCTCCTATTTGCCATGGGGATCACGCTGATCCTGGCCGAATTCGTGGTGCCGGGCGGCATCTGCGGCGCGGCGGGCGGCCTCTTGTTGGTCGCAAGCTGCGTGGTGGGCGTATTCGGTTTCCCGTCCCATATCGGGATGATCGTGCTCATCGAGTTCTTCGGCGCGCTGATCTGCGTGTTCCTCGGGTTGTTCGTGCTGCCGAAGACACGTCTGGTGAGGGGCCTTGTGCTCGATGCGCCCGGCCTGCGCGAGGGCTGGGTGTCCACGGAGAGCGACGAGTCCCTGGTGGGCGCGACCGCCGAGGTGTTGACGCCGTTGCGGCCGGCCGGAACCATCACGCACGGGCGCCGGCGGATCGATGCCGTGTCCACGGGCGAATTCATCGGGGCGGGCGAGAAGATCCGGGTGATCGAGGTGCACGGGAACCGCGTAGTGGTCGAGAGAGCGGAGCCGGATTTGGAGTGAGATGCGGGGCCCGGTGGGGCCCTCGGGCACCAACGGGAGCCGATTGCGGGGAGAACGATGCCGGGAGTATACGCGCTCATAGTGATCGCCATACCCGGGGCAGTTGTGGCGGTGTTCGTGCTGAAGTGCTGCGGCCCGTGGTTGAGGGCGCTGCTGGGCGGGGCGCCGGTCAGCCTCCCCCTGCTGATCGCCATGCGCCTGCGGCGGGTGGATCCGAACGCCATCGTACAGGCGCGGCTGGTGGCCGTGAAGGGCGGGGTGGATGTCCACACCGCCGATCTTGAGACGCACTACTTGAGCGGCGGCAACCCGGCCAAGGCCGTGCTGGCCGCGGTGATCGCGAAGAAGGCCGGCATTGACGTCACGTTTCGCCAGGCCATGGCATTTGACTTGGCGGGCCGCGATGTGTTGGATGAGGTGCAGGACTTGGTGCGGGCCAAACAGGACGGGCTCCGGGCCGAGGCGGGGGAAGTGAGCGCCGACGAGGCGGCCGCGTGGGTTGGCGCGGCGGGACAGGTGGCGTGCGCGGTGGCGCCGCCGGGTATTGTGACGGTTGACGGGCGTCCGGTGCATGCCGTGTCGGACGGCGGGTTTATTGTGAAGGGGGCCGGCGTGGAAGTGCTTGAGGCCCAAGGAAATGTGGTCGTTGTAAGGCAAGTGCCGGACGAATAGGAAAGGAGCGTTCCCCATGGATCCTCTCATAATCGCTGTCCTAGCGGTAGCGGTGGTTGTAGGCCTGATCTTGGTCGCGATGTTGGCCGCGTTCATCAAGCTCTACATCCAGGCGTTGGCGTCGGGCGTGCATGTCAGCCTCTTCAACCTGGTGGCGATGAAGCTGCGCCGGGTGAATCCGTCGATCATCGTGCAGTGCCGGATCAATGCATTCAAGGCCGGGCTTCACATCGACGGGAACGAGATGGAATCGCACTACCTGGCGGGCGGTAACGTAGTCCGCGTCATCCAGGCGTTGATCGCGGCCAACAAGGCCAATATCGAGCTCTCGTTCAAGCGGGCGACGGCCATCGACTTGGCGGGACGCGATATCCTCGACGCGGTGCAAACGTCCGTGAATCCGAAGGTGATCGACTGCCCCGATCCGACCAAGGGGCAGCCCACTGTGGCGGCCGTGGCCATGGACGGGATCCAGCTCCGGGCGAAGGCGCGCGTGACCGTGCGGACGAACATCAACACGCTGGTCGGCGGCGC
>JAFGTL010000233.1 GCA_016934125.1 Candidatus Hydrogenedentota bacterium | reverse complement strand
CATCGCCTTTGCGGCTCCGGATATGAGCATCGGGGACACCTGAGGTGTCTTCCGTGCACCCCGCGCCGCAAGGCCTGACCAGGCCGGGGAGGATGGGGCCTTGCATAAAACCCCTTCTATTATATAGCTCACGGTTGTTTACCCCCCCGCGCGAGGTAACCCGTTGTTTTGGCGGAAGATGGGGGCGCGGAAAGGGAATCAGAGGGGGTGCGGAGGCAGGAAGGAACGCGGAGGGCGCGGAGGGCGCACAGAGCGTGCGCGAAGCCGCGCAAAGCGAGCGCGGAGCGTGCGCGAAGCCGCGCGGAGCGAGCGGGAAGCCGCGTGAAGCGGGTGCAAGAGGGGAGCACTGACCAGGGATTACACGGATGACCTGGCGCAGCATGGCCGCAACCAAACGAAACCGCCCCAATTGTTTCAGGCACAATGACTTGTCAAGCTCTCCGCACGAGAACTCGTGCAGCTTGCGTTGATTTTGAGAGATAGTAGTGGGAATCGGAGGAAAGATGAAGGCGAATCGGGGCCGATCTGTGGGGCCTTGAGAGCGGCGGCAAGAGGGGAGCACTGACCACGGATTACACGGATGACACGGATGACACGGATCGGGGCCAAGAGGGATCAACCACGAATGGACACGAATGGACGCGAATCGGAGGAAAGATGAAGGCGGAGGCGCGGAGGGCGCACAGAGCGTGCGCGAAGCCGCGCGGAGCGGGAGCAAGAGGGGGAGCACTGACCACGGATTACACGGATGACACGGATCGGGGCCAAGAGGGAAGATCAACCACGAATGGACACGAATGGACGCGAATCGGAGGAAAGATGAAGGCGAATCGGGGCCGACTTGTGGGGCTTCAGTGGTGCGGTCTGGAGACCGCACCACAACAGGGGAGGATGGAGGACGAGACAGGCAGAGGGCGCGGCCGCTGGACGGCGGGTGTGCCGCTGGGCGGCGGGTGCCGGAGATGCCGGTTGAACGACGCGGGGGAGGGAAGGGAAGCTTCAACCACAGATGGACACTGATGAACACAGATGAACTCAGCGCAGCATAGCCGCAACCAAACGAAACCGCCCCAATTCATTCAGGCACAATGGGTTGTCAAGCTCTCCGCACGAGAACTCGTGCAGCTTGCATTGATTTCGAGAGATAGTAGTACTGATGAGCTTAGCGCAGCACAACCGCAATCAAACGAAGCCGCCCCAATTCATTCAGGCACAATGAGTTGTCAAGCTCTCCGGAGAGGAATTCGTGCAGCTTGCATTGATTCTGGGAGATAGCAGTACTGATGGGAACCGTTCTGGGAGAAGACCTCCGTGCGGCACCGGTGTTTCGCTCTTGCTCGGAGAGTGCGGCGGCCTCTTCAACGGGTTCGTGTACTCAGGCTTTTGGTGCGATTGCTGGAACCAACCGTTGATCCACGCGGCCGGATGCTGATATCCTCTCTACGTCGGTTCAGTCATGCCGGGCCGGGTTCCGTATCGCGGCCGGCAGTTCCGGGCGGGCCGCCTCCGGAGTGGATGCGCGGCGTGTCCATCTTAATTTGCCCATAGCCACGGGGGAGTGGAATGTTTTCCGTGCTGACACGCGGACAGATGCCGCGCTGTGTCGCGTCATGCGTTGTCCTCTCTCTCAGTATCGTCCTGTTCGCAGGCTGTGGCCCCCGGCAGCCCGTGCCGGCCGACACGATCGCGCCCGATCCCCACGCCTCCGGCGACAACCAGTGCGGGATGCACGGCCAGGTGCTGGCCAAACCCATCCGCGTCGTGGTCCAGGGGCCTCGCGTGCCGGGACTCCTCGGCGGGAAGGGCTCGAGGCATCCCGTTGCCGGATGTCGCGTTACCTTCACGATTCAGGACGCCGATAGCGGGGCCGTCTTCCCGGCCTCTGAAGCGACGTCGCTCGTCGTGACCACCGATGCGGCCGGCCTCGCCTCCGCGGACGTCCGCGTCGGCCATCGCTCGGGCGATGTTAACATCACCGCGTCCGTGGACACGGCGAAGGGCGCCAAATCAGTCAACTTCCGCGTCCTCGCCGGGGTCGAGTTGATCGGCGCCGATCTCGAAGGGCCGACCGGCGGCGAGGTCGATGAACTGGGCCTCCGACTGCAGAACCGCGATGGCTCCCCCGCCGCGGGCGTCGACGTTTACTTCCGCGTCGAAGGAGACGGACACGGCGCGACCGTGGGCGACAACGCGCTCGTCCGGGTGGTCACCGACGCAGATGGCCGCGCAGTCACCTCCTGGACGCTCGGCTCCAGAGTCCAGCAGTACTTCGTGTCGGCGGAGATCCGCGACCTGCGTCCGGGCGTTCCCGAGCCCGAGCGGTTCCACGCCCGCGCCATCGAGTACGTCGCCATGGCCATCGACAAGCGCGCCATGGTGCTCCAACTCATCGGCGGGCTCGCCATCTTTATCCTCGGCATGAAATGGATGTCCGCCGGGCTCCGGCGCATGGCCGACCGCCGGTTGAAGGCCATTCTCCAGGCCATGACGCGCAACCGGCTCACCTCCGTGGGCGTCGGCGCCGGGCTCACGGCCATGGTGCAATCCTCGAGCGCGACCACCGTCATGACCGTCGGGTTCGTGAACGCCGGCCTCCTCACGCTCACCCAGGCCATCGGCGTCGTCTACGGCGCGAACATCGGTACCACCATCACCGCCCAGATCATCGCCTTCAAACTCGACGTCCTCGCCTATCCGGCCATCGCCACCGGCCTTATCCTGACCGCTGTAGGCCGGCGCGCCTGGCTCAAGGCCCTCGGCGAGGCCATCCTCGGCTTCGGCCTGCTCTTTCTCGGCATGACCACCATGTCCGACATCCTCAAGCCCCTTCGCCACAGTCCCGAATTCGTGTCGCTCTTCAAGCTTTTTGACTGCACCCCCGTCGCAGGCGGCCTCGTCCGGCCCGGCCCGGCCCTCATGTGCATCTTCATCGGCACCGTGGCCACCTGCGTCGTCCAGTCCAGTTCCGCCACGGTCGGCCTCGTGCTCGCCCTGTCCGGCCAAGGCCTTCTGAGCTTCTACACGGCCGTTCCCCTCGTCCTTGGCGACAACATCGGCACCACGATCACGGCAGTCCTGGCGTCCCTCGGCGCCAACCGGAACGCCAAGCGTGCCGCCGTCGCGCATACCCTCTTCAACCTGTTTGGCGCGGCCTACATGTATCTCTTCCTCTTCCTGCCGGTTTGGGACGGGCAGCCCCTGTTCCTTGGATTCATCGACTTCATCACCCCCGGCGACGTGTTCGCCTCCATGCCCGAGAATCTGCCCCGGCACGTCGCGAACGCGCACACGGCCTTCAACCTGCTCAACTGTGTCTTCTTCCTGCCCTTCATTCCCTTGATGACGCGTGTCTGCGAACGCCTCGTGCCCCTCACCGATGCCGACCGCGAGAGCGTCCTTCAATATCTCGAGCCCCGCCTCCTCGACACGCCGACCCTCGCCTTGCAGCAGGCCGTCCGGGAGGTTTCCTACATGCTGCGCCGGGCCCAGAAATCCATCCAGGACGGCTGCCTCTTCTTCCGCGAGGGCGGCCGTGCTCTCGAAGAGAAGATCGCTTCCCGCGAGAACATCATCGATCGGCTTCAACAGGAGATCAGCACGTATCTCGTGGAGCTTTCCCAGCACGAGCTGGCCCCGGACGAGTCTGCCCTGATTCCGCCGCTCATCCACGTCGTCAACGACGCGGAGCGCATCGGCGATCACTCCGAGAATCTCGTCGAACTCGGCCACCTCAGCCGAGAGCGGAATCGCCTCCTGTCCGACACGGCCCTCAACGATATCGCCCGGCTGCAAGTCATGCTGGACAGCCAGTTCGACTGCGTCCATCGCATCTTCGAGCGGCCCGTGCCTGAGTTGAGCCGTCGCGCTGAGGACAACGAGACGGCCATCCACGAGTTGGTCGGCGCCGCGACGGATACCCATGTCAGACGCCTGGAAGCGGGTGATTGCGACGTTCAGGCCGGCGTCATTTTCCTCGATCTGCTCGCCCATCTCGAGCGTGTCGGCGATCATCTCATCAACATCGCCGAGCGTGCCGAGATGATCGGCAACGTGATCGCCCTGAGATGAATCGGGTAAGGCACATGCTCGAGCCGCGTCCCTCGACCGCCGCCCCGGATAGGCGCTCATTCCGAGCCGCCGCAGGCCCCCTGTTCGCGCTGTCGGTGTTGCTCGTGTGCCTCTCCGGCTGCGGCCTGGACGAAGCCGTGCAACCCGATCGGATCCGGCTCGATGAGTACGCCTCGGGCGACAAGCAATGCGCCCCCCACGGGGCCGTCTTGCCGGCTCCTTTGCGCGTGGTGGTCGAGAGCCGTCTCAGGCCCGGGCTCCTCGGCGGGAAAGGGAGCAGACACCCCCTCCCCGGCGTCGATGTCACATTCACCATTCTGAATCCCGAGACGGGCGCTGTCTTCGCCGATACCGGCACCACTGTCACCCACGCGACCACGGACGCCGCAGGCACCGCGTCTGCCGGCCTCAGGATGGGCCGCCTCTCCCGCGACGTCAACGTTGCCGCGTCCATCGTGACGCCGGACGGCGAGAAGTCCGTCGAACTCAGCGCTCTCCCCGGGGTAGAACTGATCGGCGAGGATCTCGAAGCGCCCGTCAATGGGACAATTGAGGAGATCGGCGTCCGGCTCACGGATCCCGACGGTCAGCCGGCTGCCGGCGTCCCCGTGTACTTCCGCGTCGAGGGCAACCGGAACGCCTCCACCCTCAACGGACGCCCCAAGCAGCGGCTCCTCACCGGGCCTGACGGACGCGCGGTTGTCTCCTGGAAGCTTGGCGAGGAGGTCGGCCTCAACTTCGTCCGGGTGGAGCTCCAGGACGATCGCCCCGGCATCCCCGATGAGAGCCGGTTCCAGGCCCGCGCCATCGACTTCCACGCCATGGCGATCAGCAAGAGGCGGATGCTCATCGATCTGCTGGGCGGCCTGGCCATCTTCATCCTCGGCATGAAATGGATGTCGGCCGGGCTGCGCCGCATGGCCGATCGCCGGCTCAAGAACATCCTCCAGGCCGTCACGCGCAACCGGATCATGGCCATGGGCGTCGGGCTCGGCCTGACCGCCATCATCCAGTCCTCCAGCGCCACCACCGTCATGGCCGTCGGCTTTGTGAACGCCGGCCTTCTCACCCTGGCCCAGTCCATCGGCGTCATCTACGGCGCCAGCATCGGCACCACCGTGACCGCCCAGATCATCGCGTTCCAGCTCAACATCCTCGCTTTCCCCGCCATCGGCCTCGGCCTCATCATGTCGGCCGCCTCGCGGCGCCTGTGGGTGAAGTCCCTCGGGGACGCGATTCTCGGGTTCGGCCTCCTGTTCCTCGGCCTCACCCTCATGGCCGACGTCCTCGAGCCCCTCCGCCACAGCCCGACGTTTCTGGGGTGGTTCCAACTCTTCGACTGCACCCCCGCCGACGGCGGCGCGATCAAGGCCGGCCCGGCCCTCATGTGCATCCTCATCGGCACGGTGGTCACGGTCGTCATCCAGTCCAGCTCGGCCACGGTCGGCCTGGTGCTCGTCCTCTCCGGCCAGGGCCTCCTGAGCTTTTACACGGCCGTTCCGCTTGTCCTCGGCGACAACATCGGCACCACCATCACCGCGATCCTCGCCTCGCTCGGCGCGAATCGAAACGCCAAACGCGCCGCCCTGGCCCACACGCTCTTCAAGGTGTTCGGTGCGGCCTACATGTACGTCCTCCTCTTCGTCCCTCTGTGGGATGGCCACCCCGTCTTCCTCGGCCTGATCGACTACATCACCCCTGGCAACGTGTTCGCCGATTGCGCCGAGAACCTCCCCCGCCACATCGCCAACGCGCACACCGTGTTCAACGTCGTCAACGTCCTCATTTTCCTGCCCTTCGTTGGCGCCATGGTGCGTCTGTGCCAGGCCATCATCCCCGTTACGGGCGTCGATCAGGAACGGGTGCTCGAGTACCTCGAACCGCACCTGCTCAATTCACCCTCGCTCGCCCTCCAGCAGGCTGTCCGCGAGGTGGCCTACATGGTGCGTCGCGCCCAGAAATCGATCAATGAAGCGTGCGCCTTTTTCCAGGACGGTTCCCGCGAACTGGAGGAACGCGTCACCCGCCGCGAGGAACTCATCGATCAACTCCAGCACGAGATTACGGCCTATCTCGTGGAGTTGTCCCGCAAGAACATGTCTCCCCAGGAGGCCACCCTTCTCCCGGCCCTCATTCACGCCGTGAACGACGCCGAACGGATCGGCGATCACTCGGAGAACCTGATCGAACTCGCCCATCTCCGGAGCGAACACAACCACATTCTCTCCGGAGCCGCCCTCGACGACGTCAGGAACCTGCTCGATATCCTCAACGAGCAGTTCGAGGCCACCTATCAGTCGCTCACCGAGCAGGATGCCGGCCAGGTCGAAGGGGTGCTTGAAAAGGAGCAGGCGATCACGGACTTCATGGCCGAAGCCGCCGAACGACACGTGGTCCGCCTCGAAAAAGGAGAGTGCGAGGTTCAGGCCGGCGTCGTCTTCCTCGACCTCCTCGCCCACCTGGAACGGGTCGGCGATCACCTCGTCAACATCGCCGAGCGCGCCGGCCGGATCATCCAGGTCACTGCCGGCTGATCGCCCCTAACCCGCATCGCTCACCAGTTTTGTGTTTTGTCGTGGCTCGGGGGCGTTTGCTGCGAACGGGTCTGTTCTTGGCGCGCTATGAGGTTGTGGAGCCGTTTTTTTGGGTGGTTGGACAGATCTTCCCCTTTCCCCAGTGGCCGCGATGCGCACATCCGGCCCGTCTGGGGGGCTGAGCGCTGGGCTCAGCAGCGCATGGGATAGTGTTGCAGGTTGTGCCAGGCGTGCTCGAAGACGTCCTGGTAGGGGCAGGCACTGGCGAGATGTATGAGGAAACGGCGTACAGAGATTTTGACCTGCGCGCCTATCTTGAGGAGCTTGAGCCGGATGCTGCCGCAGGTGGCTTTGGCCAGGCGCGTGTCTTTGAGCGCTACGCGGCGCATGGCGCTGAGGAGAACATAGGCGAAGGAGGAGAACCACAGGCGGAGTTGGTTGGCCCGCATGGTGTGGGTGCTGGTGCGGTCGGCGAACAGGTCGAGCTGCTGCTCTTTGATGCGGTTCTCCATATCGCCGCGGGCGCAGTAGTGTCTTTCGTAGAGTGTCTTGGGCGTGGCGTAGTCTTGGGCCAGGTTGGTGACGATGAAACGGGGGTTGGTGCCTTTGCCGAGGTGCTCGGCTTTGCCGATGACGCGGCGGCTCCGGGTCCAGCTTCTGAGCGTGCGGTAGTGGAAGTGGGTGAAGACGCGGGCGGCCTGGCCGGTCTTCTCGTGGAGGGCACGGGATTGTTCCAGTTCCTTGCCCAGTTTCCCAAGCAGCCGTTTGTTCTTGGCCAGGCCGAGCAGGTAGAAAACCCCGTTGTTTTCGCACCACGCCATGAGGCCGTCGCGCGCGAAGCCCGAATCGCCCCGAACAATGATGCGCGTCTCGGGCCAGCGTGCGCGCAGGCGCTCCACCAAGAAGGCCAGTACTTCGGTAGAGCCATCGGCTCCGTCACGGTCTGCGGTGCGCAGCTTGGCCACGAGCAAGTGGTCGCCGCACGTCACGTAGAGGGGAAGGTAGCAATAGGACCGGTAGTACCCGTGAAAGAAACGGCCCTCTTGCGTGCCATGGATGGGGTCGTCGGTTGCGTCGAAATCCAAAACGACCTCCTCCGGCGCTTCCCGGAAGGAATCGAGGAAAAGGTCGACGAAGAGTGCCTCGATGCGCTCGGGGTGATAGACCACCTTCTTGTAGCGATCTTGCGCCCCCGCCTGCGCAGGGGTCAGTTCCAAACGGTTCAGCGTGCTCGAAGAAGCCAGCGCTTTGCCCGCGTCACCACTGCGCCGCCGGGACTGACCCTCCGGGTCCCGCTTACCCAAGGCCAGCGCCAAGAGCGGATCGCGCATGAGATCGTCGTGGTCGTTCAGGTCTTCATAGCCAAGACTGAGCGCGTAGATGCGCTGGCGCAACAATTCCACCACACGGTGTTCGGTGCGCTCGGCGTTGCGATGGTCTGTGAAACACCCCGCGAGCCGCTCCGTCAGCTTCAGCCCTTCATCCGTCTCCCGCAGCAGCAAAACACCGCCGTCCGAACTGATATGACCGCCATCAAAGACCGCCAAAACCTTGCGGCGACCAAGACCTTGGAATTCAAGCTGACCCCCGGTACACTCTGTAGTCATAAGCCGATTCCTTATCGCGCCTCTAAGAGCGTTCTTCCAAACCTCTTATGCGAAAGGTTTCGGCTTTTGTCAATACTTTCGTGAGATATCCGGGCTAAAGGTATCCCAGCGCGTCCAGTTGTTCCTTGAGTTCCCCCGTCGGCCCTTCCAGCAACTGCGGCTCGGCCGCCTGTTCCCGGATGTGTCCCTTCATGTCATCGAGCAGCTTCGACAGCGCCCCTTCGCGTACATCGCCCTGTCCCGCCCGGTTCTCGCCTTCGCTGCCCCCGTCGGCCTCCAGATCGTAGAACTCCACCTCCGCCAGGCCCCGCGGATTGTCCGCATTCGCCCGGATCAGCTTCGTCTTCTGCGTACGCACCGCTTCGAGCACGTTCCCCTCGAAGTCGTTTTCCGCGTATACGTAGTTCGTGCCCGTCGCCGCCGCCTCGCCCGCGGCCGACACCAGCGGTTTGCCCGTCATGCTTTCCGGCTGGTTCAGTCCCGCCAGATACAACAGGGTCGGCCCTACGTCGATGTGGCGCGCCAATTCCCCTGTCTGGCCCTGCGCTCCTGCCTTGCGCGGCAGCTTTACCACCATCGGCACGTGCACGACCTCGTCGTACAGCGTCTTGCCGTGCCACCATCCCCCGTGATCGTAGAACTCCTCACCGTGATCTGCCGTGAACACCACCACCGCGTCATCGTAAATGCCCAACTCACGCAGCCCCGCGAACAACACGCCAAGGTACTGATCCATGTGCTCCAGTTCGAGCGTATACGCCTTCCGCATCGGCTCGAGGAACTTGTCGGCATCCGGATCGCCCATGTCCCGTCGTGCGTATCCTACGCCCGGGTGTTCCCAGTCCATAAACGGATCGTGCGGCTCCATGTAGTGCAGAAACAGGAAGAACGGCCCCTCGTCCTCCCGGCTCCGCAGCCAGTCCAGCGCGCGCGCTGTCACCACGTCCGCGGGCTGATAGAAGTCGGTCACCGCCATCTTCTTCCACGGCAGGAACTTCGGGAGCCGCCGCAGGATCTCGTAGATTGTGAGCCTCGATCCCGATTCCGATGCGCCGAAGCACAAGTCGGGCTTGAGATCCACGTAATCCGTGAAGCCCTGGTGGAAGTTGTAGGTGGCTGTGATGTTGGGGTTGTTCGCGAACGCCTTCGTGAAGTAGCCCCCGGCCTCGAGCACCTCCGGGAAGGTCTCCACCTCGCCCGGCAAGGCCGCCACCTGCGACGTGGCCGTGTGCGAGCCCGGATAGAGCCCCGAGAATATGGTCGCGAACGCCGGTTTTGTCCAGGATGCCTGGGAGAAATGGCTCTCGAACAGCACCCCATCCGCCCGAAGCGCCTCCAGGTTCGGCGTCTTCGCCGCCGCATCCGCGTTGTACAGCGACAGGTAGTCCGCCCGGAGCGCATCCGCCACGATCAGAATCAGGTTCGGCCCGGTGGCCGGGCTCCCGGCCCCCGCCGGCCCCGGCCCGGCCGGCACCGGCCGGGCCGCCATCGACGCGCACGCCCCCGCCAGCACCAGCGCCACGAACGCGACACCGCCCGCCGCTGTGCCCTTCACACGGCCGCCCCGCGCCCGCCACAGGATCACCGCCATGGCCACTGCCACCATGGCGCCCACCGCCAGCGCCGCGAGGAGAATCACCGTGTTCTGCGACAGCGTAGGCGCGTGTTTGCCGAGGATGTCCCGCTGGAAGCGCCATCGCCCAATCACCAACGCGCCCCCGGCCAGTGCGCCCCCGAGGCACAGCGCGAACGTAGTCGTCGGCCTCGGAAACCGATTCGCCAGCAGATACAGAAATGCCAATCCCGCCGCGATGCCCAGTCCTGCGCCCGCGAACGCCAGTCCATAGGTGAGCGCCCCCCACCAGAAGGCCGACAACTCCGTCAGGTTGTCGAAT
>JAFGTL010000232.1 GCA_016934125.1 Candidatus Hydrogenedentota bacterium | reverse complement strand
TCCTTGCACGTGTTGTCCACCCGCGTACGCACCTTCACCACGGGCGACTCCCTGTCCAGAGTGATCCAGTCCGTCACCCGCATGGCCGTGCGATCTTCGGAGCGCCAGTACGTGCGCCGATCCATCTCGCGCGGCAAGTCGAACTCCCGTTCCACGCGGAACACCGTGCGCAACGGCCCATCCTCCGCGACTGCCGTCGTCACCCGCGAGCCTGGACTCCGCACCACCAGATCGTTCACCAGTTGGCCCCGCGTCCAGCCGTCGCCCGCGTCGCCACAGTCCTCGTAGACGAAGAGTTCCTCGAACACCCGGCCCGAAGCGAGATGGCCGAGAAGGCCCGTCCCGTTCGGCTCCACGCCGAACCCGAGGGGGCCGTTGCACGCCATGAACGAGTCGTCCCGCATACTCCCGAACGTGCGGACGGCGTCATCCGTCGGCTCCACGCGGATGCCCGTGTGCCCGCACGGCGGCAGATCCATGGCCACCGCGAGGTGATACACATCGCCGCCCACGGGTGCCGTCCGGCCCCGATCCGAGATGCCGCGCCACAGGCCGCCCCGCTCGATCCGGCTCACCTGGAAGGGGAGTTGCTCCCCCTCGTTGTCCAGTAGCCTGAACTTGCAGACGCGTTCGCCCGTGGCGAGCCCGTCCAGGAACCGCTTCGGCCAGTCCGGGCCGAACGCGACGGGCACATCCACGATTCCCGATCGCGCAAAGGGCAGCGGGTTGTGCACCACCAGCGTGGCTTGCGTGCCGGGGCCCGTCTTCGCCCCGCCCACCTGTGCCAGCGCCCGGCGCACTACCCCCTCGCCGATCTCTTCGCATTGCTCGAACCGATACACCATATCCCGGTGCACCTGATCGATGCTGCACCCGCAAATCGAATCGTGCGGGTGATTCTTGATCAGGTATTCCCAGGCCAAGTCGAGATACCGGAGCGTCGGCTGCCCCTCCGCCAGCATCTGGAACAGGGCGTACGGCTCGGCCCATTTCTCCAGCAGCGCCTGGCACCGATCATTCTTCTGCTTGATCGGATAGCGCGACGACAGCGTGTGCACGATCAGATACTGCGCGCTGCGTCTGCTGTCCCGCGACGGCTCGCGCAACTCGCCGCGGCGTTCCGGCAGCGCGTCGATGTGCTTCAACACCTCGTCCGCGTACTGCGGGAAGGTGCCCCACACGAACTCGATATCCGGATAGCGCTCGCGCAATTCGCGCAACAAGCGCGGCATGGCCGCGGGCGCGCGCTGGTGATCCACCGCATCGATCATGAGCACCACCGGCGCAGGCGCCAACTGCTTCTCGGCCTCGAAATAGGGCTCGAAATGCTCCCGGAAACTCGCGTCGCTGAATCCGGCGTCCTCGACAGGCCGCCGCACCCCCGCATCAAAGGCGTTGTATCCGCCCTTGTCCATCAGCTTGTGCGTCACCATCCGGCTGCCGTCCGGGCCTACCCAGACGAACTGGGCCGGGTAATTCTCGTCCTGCGCGCCGCGCCAGCAGATCCCCGCCTTCAGGCCGAATCCCTTTACGATCATGGGCAGCGCGGCCACGTGCCCGAACTGATCGGGCGTATACGCGAAGTCCATGGGCTCGAAGCCGAGGTCGCGGCACACCCGCATCCCCTTCATGATATTGCGCACAAAACTCTCGCCCGAGATCAGCCACTCGTCCGGCAACACATACCACGGCCCGGCCAGGATCCGCCCTTCCTTGAGGAACTTCAGGAACCGCTCCCGCTGCTCCGGCCGGATTTGCAGGTAGTCTTCGAGCACTACCGCTTGGCCGTCCAGGTGGAAGTACGCGAATTCCGGCTCGCGCTCCATGAGATCCATCAATTCGTCGATCTGTTCGACGAGCCACATCCGGAATTCCTGGAACGGCTCGTACCATTCCCGATCCCAATGCGTTCCGGCGCAGTAAATGGCTTTCATCGATCCAACTCCCCGCGATGTGTTCCGCAAGTCTCAGAGGCCGGAAGTCTACGACTTTGGCGGACGCCCGTCAAAAAGCGTGTGGTCCTCCCGGGCAACAGGAAGGCGGGGCCCGGAAGCGGGCCCCGCCGATTGCCGTGTCGCGGAGGTGCGGACTAGAAGCAGATCTTCGTGCCGAGGTAGAAGTAGTCGCCGTCGTCGTCGTCCACGCTGTTCAGGAATCCCAATCCATAGGCATTCGAGAACGCGCCCTGCTCGAGGGCACTGCCCGTGAAGAAGTGCTCCCAACCGGCCTCGAAGGACACGTCCTCCGAGTACTGATAGGCGCCCCACAGGATCGCCGCATAGCCGAGGTCGGACGGGCCGCCCTCGTCCCAGAACGACAAGGCCGGCGCGATGGGCACCAGGAAGTTGCCGATCTTGACGGAGGCGGGCCGCTCGAATCCATCCAGCACCGCCATGTAGAGCACGTCGAGGCCCACTTCGAGCTTCTCGAAGGGCTGCGCCGACACGCCCGTCTTCAGGTTGTAGTAGTTGCTCAGGCTGCCGCCGTCCAGGAACCAGTCGCTCTCCCACGTGGTGAACAGCCGGTTGAACGACACGCTTGCATCGGAGCGCTCAAACGGATTGAGCCACTCGAACAGGCTCAGATCGCGTTCATCCTCTCCGCCGTAGTACTCGCCGCCGACATACACGCGCGGGCTCCAGGCGACGTCGAAGGTGTATCCCAGCGTGAGGTTCCCGGCCCAATTGCCGAATTCGGCGTCGTTATCGCCGTACGTAAACGGCTTGAACAGGAATCCCTGTTGTGAGGCGTCGCCCCACTGATACGCCACCTCCGCCTCATAGTCGAATGCGCCCACTTCGCCGGCCGCCCGCAGTCCCACGGTGTGGATATTCGTCACATCGTAGTCGTCCAGGCCGAACACGTCCTCGAGCCACTCCGTCGGCGCGATGTAGTTCGTGTCGTTCAGGCTGGCTCCGTCGCGCAGCCACAGCCAGTACGCGTCCACCACCAGGTTCTCGATCCCCGTATAGCTGGCGTACACGCCGTAGAAGTCCACGTCGCCGTCTTCCTCGAGGGAGCCCCGTTCCGCCAACTTGCTCCACCACACGTCCACGCTGAAGTCGTCGGGCGCATACGTCAGCCGCACCGCGTCGAACGAGAGGTACGACAGCGGATCGTGCCAGAAGTTGTTGCCCACGAGCCATTCGCTTCCGAAGATCAGCTCTTGCCTGCCGATGCGCAACTGCAACGGCATATCGAGCAATTCGCGCACCTCAATGTACGCCTGATACACCTCGAGATCGTCGCTGCTGTTCGCGCGGCTGTCGGCCCCCGTGATGTAGTTCGAGCGAAAGTCCTCGCCCCAGTCGTCAATCGAGTCCAACTCGATGAACACCGATACCTCGTTCGTGAAGTCGGCCGACACGTTCAGCGTCGTCCGCTGCTCCACCCACGCCGCCGAGTTCCCGGAACCGTCCGCGCGGATCCCCGACACGGCGCCGTCGGCGCCGATGGGCCGGCGCGGAAGGAAATCCGCCGGAATGCGGATCGTGTCTCCCTCCTCGTAGAACGGCGTGTAGTAATTCCCCCAGATCTCGATACTCCCTCCGACCTGGATGTTCTGCAGTTCGGCCGCGACCGTGCCCGCCGCCAGCACGCACAGCCCCAAGACGGCAAATGCCGGTATCCCTCGTCTCTCACGCATCGCTACGTTCCTCCTTTCCGATCCGGTCTTCCTGCCGTTTCCCTTCGGACACTCTGTCTTCCCGCCCCATCACCTCCGGGTTGAAAGGCAGTTTCATCAACTCAATCACCGAACTGGCGTGCTCTTCCCGCGCGATCGTGCTCGGGCCGCCCGCCTGCTCCGGGCGGAATACGGCCACCCGCTCGAACGGGCCCTCCACCGGGGGCAGCGCCGGCGGATCCTCCCGCAGTTTGCGCATGGCGCGCGACGCCTGCGTTCGGATGAGCTCCCGCGCCCGCGCCGGTGGGGTATGGACTGCCCCGGCATTGCGCCGGCCGTATTCCTCCGCCGTACACTCCTCTCCGGCGCCCGGCGTCACGCCCCGCTTGACGGCGCACGTCACGATTCCCGGCACCAGCGCCTCCGCTTCCCGCGTGAACGCGAGATCGCCCGAGGCAAAGAACTCCGGCACGCCCAGTTCCGCGGCGCACAAGGCCATCTGCCCGAACTCGCCGATCGATACGCCGTTGACACGGAGGTCGATGTACCGGAAGCTCTGCGTGTGGGCAAGGTGGGCATACTCCGTCGACGCCTTGGCGTGCTGGCCCATGTGCGCCAGTCCGTCGTACGACGCATCCAGCCCGAACGGCCAGCCCCCGGGGGGCCAGCCGCGCGCATACTCTACGCGCGGATCCAACAACTCGATGTCGATGCCTCCCGGGCCGTGGCCATCGGCCACCTGGACGTACGAGGCCCCCTCGGCGAAGAACGCCTCCACGGCCACGTTCACCTCGTTCGTCAGGAACCGGCACGCCGTATCGTAATTCCGCGATTCCGGCCTGCACCAGTCTTCCCAGTCCTTGACTCCGGCTACCCCCTCCAGATCCGTCATGATCATGATTCGCATGGAAAACCCCTCGACATCCCGCGCCTCTTGTGTACCGAGGCCATTATAAGTCCCCTTGTCCGTCGTGCGAACCTCATTCCGAGGGCGGGCCGTGTCCGGCACCGTCGTTTCCGTTCCGCGTGGCGACAAGCAAACGCCGTGCCGACGCCCGGTTCGCCGTCGGCCTTGGGCGCGGAGAGCACGGCAAAGAGGGGCTTGTCAGGACACGAGGCCGTTGGAGACGCCCACTGCACCTGCCCCATTCCGGCGCGCGAAACCTACCCAACGGTAACCCCTCTATGGTCGATCCTACGATTTGGAGGGGCTGGGGGCGCACGTTGAGTCTCAAGCCACGAGGCCCGGGCGGTGCGCAACAGCCGGGGCTCGGCCTGGACTCGAATTGACATCGCTGCGCCCGATACGCACAATGTCGCCGTGGGTATCCGGCCACCGGCCGGGGGTCGGGGTTCAGCCGGCCGTTAGGCCAAGGCGAAATAAACTCCGAACAACGTGTTGTTGCTATAACGTAGTGCCAGGATCACTCGCTTGGGAGCGTGGGGGGGATCCGGCGTGTCAATTGCATGGTAGCGCAGGTTTCCAAGACCTTCCGAACAGGCCCAGTGCCTGCCGGGGCAAGCATTCCCATTCATATCGACGGAACCTGCAACAGAGGGGTATTCATACCGTGGCTTCAAAGATGACGTGGGAGAGAGTCGGCACAGGGGAGGATCCCTTTGGGTTGCCGCGGGACATCGCGGCCCGGCTCAAAGACTGCGTGCAGAGCGAGGACGCACCGCAGGACCTCGCGATCGAATTCCTGTGGGTTTACATCTCGGAAGACGGCGTGGGGGAGGGGGCGTCCCGTTCGGACGGACGCCGGCCCCTCGTGCTTGACGAATGGCTGGCGGTCATCGATGAAGCCGCGGCCCTGGGCGCCACAACCATCATCATGAGCCTCGGGTGCCGGTTGTCCGAGCGTCCCGAGGTGCCCGCCATGATGGAATGGGCCCAGTCCACCCACGGCATGTCTGTCGGGCTCCACGTCTACAACCAGCCCATGAGCCAAGACGAGATCCGCCCCCTTCTTGGCCTCGATCAGGCATTGACGTGCCTCTTCGCCAGCCGCGATATCCTCGACGACATGCGGTTCGCCGAACGCATGGGAATCCGCCTGTGCGAAGCCGAGTGCCAGGAGAAACCCGTGGTCTCACCCACCTGTACCTTCCCCGAGGTCATGCCCTGCGTGGGCGCCTACGGCGGCATGTATACGTGTGGGCTCGTCCTCGGCGACGAAACCTACCGGCTGGGCAACGTGTTCGACCGCAAACTGGCCTCGATCATGGCCGACGAGAAACTCCCCCACATCGTCCCCGAAGGCGTGCCCAAGCTCAAACGCACCTGCAACGGGTGCCCCCCGCTCATGGCCCGCCGGCTCAAAGGACTCCGCTGATACGCCCGCCTCCCCGCCGAGACCGCGCGCATTTCGTGTAAGTGCTTCCCCGATCCCTCGTTGCCTGACGCCCGCCTTGACAGCCTCTTTCCCGGTGTGTTACGATCTGCTCACGTCATTGAGCGGGAGTAACTCAGTGGTAGAGTGCGACCTTGCCAAGGTCGACGTCGCGGGTTCAAATCCCGTCTCCCGCTCCATTTTTTTCGTTGCTCTGGACACGGGCACGCGTCGCCGCGAAGAGCCCACGGAGTCGGACGGCGAAACGACGGTGTGTTTGTCGGGCCGCTAGCTCAGCTGGTAGAGCAGGTGACTCTTAATCACAAGGTCGGGGGTTCGACTCCCTCGCGGCCCACCATTTTTATTGTCAGCGATCATGCTGGGAGCATGCGGCGGCAAACCGCGTGTCCCAGCATTTGTGCGTGGCCAGCCGTTTGAAGTTCAATGGGCTTCACGGGCGAGTGGCGGAATTGGCAGACGCGCTGGATTTAGGATCCAGTATCGTGAGATGTGCGGGTTCAAATCCCGCCTCGCCCACCATAGCGGGAGCGTTCCCCTCGCGTGCCGCACTCATGCGGTTCCCGTCGGGGACATAGCAAAGAAGCGAAGTTGGGACATGGTAGACAACGATCAGAAAGACACCGACGGCCAGAACCTGGAAGAAACCGCAGACGCCGCCCCCGTCGAGGACTCTGACGCGGAAGCCGACGAGGAGTTGTCCTTTGTCGAAGACCCCGCCTTCGAGGTCGACTACAAGGGAGACTGCGCCTACGAGGTGAAAGTCAGCATCCCCCCGGCCAACCGGCGCAGCGAAGCCGACAAGATGTTCGACGAGCTCAAGCACGAGGCCGAAGTGCCCGGCTTCCGCCGGGGGCGCGCGCCCCGCAAGCTCATCGAACGCAAGTTCTCCAAGGCCGTTCGCGGTGAGGTCGAAGGCAAACTCGTCAACGCCGCCTTCCAGAAACTCATCAAGGACAACGACTTCAAGCCCATCAACATGCCCGATATCGAGGGGCTCGACGACGCCGAAGAACGCGCCGATGACGAAGCCCTCTCGTTCACCCTCAAGTTCGAGGTCTCGCCCCGCATCGAACTCGGAAAATACCGCGGCATCGAGGTCGAGCGCCCCATCGTCACCGTGGACGAAGGCGACCTCGACCAGGCCATCGACGACCTCCGTGCACGCTACGCCGTGTTCGAAACCATCCAGGACGGCAAAGCGGACGAAGGCGACCAGGTCATCATGGACTTCAAGGGCCTCGTTGACGGCCAGGAGTTCCCCGGCGGCTCCGCGACGGCTTATCCTTACATCCTCGGCACCCAGCGCTTCTTCGCCGAGTTCGAGGAAGCCCTCAAGGGCGCTTCCTCCGGCGACGACCTGACCTGCACCGTCACCCTGCCCGAGCAGAATCCCAACGAGGATCTGCGCGGCAAGCAGGCCGACTTCACCATCCACGTCCGCGAGATCAAGCGCCGGAACCTGCCCGAACTCGACGACGAATTCGCCGGCCGTGCCGGCTATGAGAACGTGGCCGACCTCCGCCAGAAGGTGGGCGATCAATTGCGCGCCGGCTCCGAGGCCCAGAGCAACCGCATCGCCGAAGCCCGCGCCCTGGCCGAGGTGGTCGAGTCCAGCACCTACGAGATCCCCAAGACCCTCATCGACGGCGTAGCCGAAGACCTCTACCAGGACGAAGTGCGCCGGATGCTCCAGATGCGCGTCCCCATCGCCCAGATCGAGGAAAACGAAGACGAACTGCGCAAACGCGCCCAGGACGGGGCACTGGACGAGATCAAGCGGCTTGTCACCCTCAACGAGATCTGCGAGGCGGAGGGCGTCGAAGTCACCGACGCCGATTTCGAGCAGGAAGTCGAATCCATCGCCTCGCGCACCGGCGTCGGCGCCGACGCGGTCAGCAGCTACCTCGAGGAAGGCGGCCGCCGCAGTTCCTACGAATCCCGCATCGCCCGCTCCAAAGCCATGCAGATCATCATGGAGAACGCCTCCGTGACCGACAAGGAGGTCCCCCGCGACGAACTCGACGACGAGAATGCCTCGGAAGATCGAGATGATGAATAGAGCGCCCGACATCCAGGCCGTCACGATCTACGAGCAGACCAGCAGGGGCGAGCGTCCCTACGACATCTACTCCCGTTTGCTCGCCGACCGCATCGTGTTTCTCGGCATGCCCATCGACGACTATGTCTCCAACTACATCATCGCCCAGCTTCTCTTCCTCGAAGCCGAAGACCCTGATAAGGACATCCAACTCTACGTCAACACCCCCGGCGGCAGCGTGACCGCCGGCTTGGCCATCTACGACGCCATGCAGCACATCAAGCCCGACGTCTCCACCACCTGCCTCGGCCAGGCCGCCAGCATGGGCGCTGTCCTCATGGCCGCGGGCGCCCACGGCAAACGCTTCGCCCTGCCCTATTCCCGCTTCCTCCTCCATCAGCCCGCCGGCGGATTCCAGGGGCAGGCCTCCGATATCGATATCCAGGCCCGCGAAATCGTCCGGATCGGCGAGATGATCGACGAGATCCTCGTCCGGCACACCGGACAGCCCCTCGAAATCATCCAGCGCGACAGCGATCGCGACTTCTTCATGGGCGCCGAGGAGGCCAAGGAATACGGCCTCGTTGACGAGGTGCTCCGGCGCGACGTCCCCCACAAAGGCCCCGCTTCCGCCTCGATGTCCCGGTGAACTCCCGGCCGCGGTGCGCCCCCCCCCCCGGGAACCCCGCCATCCGTTTGCGGATCAATGTCTCGGGACTTGCGCAAACGCGCCCGTTCCTGGCACAATGGATGGCCCGACGGCTGCGGTGAGGCACGAAGTTCGGAGCACGACAAAACTGTTGACAAAATCGTCAAAAAATGCTATTCAGCATGTGAGAGTGTCATTTTGAAGGGAGGTTTTCATGGCTCCACAGCGCACCCGCGGTGACGTTCACACATGTTCTTTTTGTGGTAAGCGCCACGACGAGGTCGGCAAGATCATTGCCGGCCCCGACGTCAACATCTGCGACGAGTGCGTTGCGCTTTGCGCCGACATCGTAGCCCAGGATCGCGCTCGCAAAGGCGTCTCGCGAAGCATCCGGGTGCCCCGGCCCGTCGAGATCAAGGAATTCCTCGACCAGTACGTCATCGGCCAGGAGCACGCCAAGCGCGTGCTGTCCGTTGCCGTGCACAATCACTACAAGCGGATCGCCTCAGGCGGCGAGATCGACGGCGTCGAGATCCAGAAGGCCAACATCCTCCTCATCGGCCCCTCCGGCTGCGGCAAGACCCTCCTCGCCCAGAGCCTGGCCCGCATGCTCGATGTCCCCTTCGCCGTCGTCGACGCCACCACGTTGACCGAGGCCGGCTACGTCGGCGACGACGTCGAGAACGTCATCCTTAAACTCTTGCAGGCCGCCGACTTCGATGCGGCCCGCGCCGAAACCGGCATCATCTATATCGACGAGATCGACAAGATCGCCCGGAAGAGCGACAGCCCCTCCATCACCCGCGACGTCTCCGGTGAAGGCGTCCAGCAGGCCCTGCTCAAACTCCTCGAAGGCACCCAGGCCAACGTACCCCCCCAAGGCGGCCGCAAGCACCCTCAACAGGAGTGTATCCAGGTCGACACCACCAACATCCTCTTCATCTGCGGCGGCGCGTTCAACGGGCTCGACAAGATCATCGAGCGCCGCGCCCGCAAGAACGTGATCGGGTTCAACGCCGAGATTCACTCCAAGAGGGACCGGCGCATCGGCGAACTGCTGGAACTCGTTCAGCCCGAAGACCTTATAAAGTACGGAATGATCCCCGAGTTCTCGGGACGCCTCCCGGTAACGGCCACCCTCCACGAACTGACCCGCGACGACCTGATCCGCATCCTGCTTGAACCGAAGAACGCCATCATCCGCCAGTACGCCAAGCTGTTCGAACTCGAAAACGTGACGCTTCGGTTCCAGGATGAGACGATCGAGGCCATTGCCGACCTCGCCATCGCCAAGGAAACCGGTGCGCGCGGCCTGCGCTCGATTCTCGAGGAGGTCATGCTCGACGTCATGTACGACCTCCCCTCCCGCAAAGACGTCCGCGAATGCATCATCAAACCCGGCGTGATCCGGCACGAAGAAGAACCCCTCCTCGTGTACGAACGCGACGGATACCAGGCGGAAGAAGAACCGGGCGGGAAGTCCGCTCTCGCCTGAGTCCCTCCATCTGCCGAGCCGTTTGGGTGGGTCCCTCGTTCGGCGCAAGAGGGCACACGTTGACCCAGCCGGAAGGGAACTTCCCTTCCGGCATTACTTTGACAAACCGCGTCAGGCCTGTGTCCTGGGCAGGCCGGCCTGGAGTTCGATCCCATGGCATCTGACAAGACGGGCGAGGCCCTCTACGACCACCTCCCCCTGCTCCCCCTCAAGGACGTCGTCATCTTCCCCCGGATGGTGCTTCCGTTGCTTGTCGGCCGGCCCGCGTCCCTCGCCGCGGTCGAAGAGGCCTTGGCCACCGACACCCCCCTTTTCCTGTGCACCCAGCGCGATCCCGAGGTCGAGGCCCCCGAACTGGCCGACTTGTACGAGGTCGGCGTCAGCGCCAACATCCTGCAGACGCTCCGCATGCCCGACGGCACCACCAAGGTCGTGGTCGAAGCCGTCGGACGGAGCCGGCTGCTTCGCCTCACCGAACGGGACGGCTGCTTCATCGCGGCCACCGAACGCATCGAGGACGCCTCCGAATCGAACGAAGAGCTTCAGGCCCTGATGCGCACCGCCTTCAGCCAGTTCGAGGAATATGCCCGCCTCACGGGCCGGATCGCCCCCGAGGTCGTCGCCTCGCTGCAGAACGTCGTCGAGCCCCCCGCATTCTCCGACCTCCTCTGCGCCTACCTCCCCCTCCGCGTCGAAGAACGCCAGGAACTCCTCGAATCCGTCGAAGTCGCCGTCCGCCTAGAAGCGATCACCACCAAGCTCATGCATGAAACCGAGCTCCTCGAGATCGAGAACCGCGTCCGCGACCGCATCCGCGATCAGATGGACCGCAGCCAGCGCGAGCACTACCTGCACGAGCAACTCCGCGCGATCCACCAGGAACTGGATGGAGTGCCCGGCGGCTCCGACGAGTTCACCGACCTGAACGAGGCCATCGACAAGGCCAAGATGCCCAAGGAGGTGCGCGAAAAGGCCTTACGCGAGTTGAGCCGCTACCAGCGCATGCCGTCCATGAGCCCCGAAGGCGCCGTGATCCGCACGTACATCGAATGGCTCATCGATGTGCCCTGGCACAAACGTACCCGCGACGTGCTCGATCTTGAACTCGTCCGCACCGTCCTGGACGAAGATCACTACGGCCTCACCAAGGTCAAGGAACGCATCCTCGAGTTCCTCGCCGTGCGCAAGTTGAGCAAGAGCACCAAAGGGCCGATCCTGTCCCTTGTCGGGCCGCCCGGTGTCGGCAAGACCTCGCTGGGCAAGTCCATCGCGCGCGCCATGGGCCGCAAGTTCGTCCGCGTCTCCCTGGGCGGCGTCCGCGACGAGGCCGAAATCCGCGGCCACCGCCGCACCTACATCGGCTC
>JAFGTL010000231.1 GCA_016934125.1 Candidatus Hydrogenedentota bacterium | reverse complement strand
TTGCCGAGGTAGTCGTTCGCCTCGCCCTCGACGCACAACGTGACGCCCTGGATCGCGAAGGCGCCGAAGCTCTGGCCCGCCGCCCCCTTGCAGTCGATCCAGATCAGATCTTCCGGCAGGGCCCCGCCGTACATGCCCAGCTTGTAGCGCCGCGTCAACTCGCTCGACAGCATGGTGCCTACCGTGCGGTTCGTGTTCCGGATGTCCAGGGCGAACCGCACGGGCGCCTGGTGGAGCACGGCCGCCTCGGCCCGCTTCATGATCTCGTGATCGAGGGCCTTGTCGATGCCGTGGTCCTGTGTCTTGGTGCAGTGCAGATCCGAGCCCTTCCAGGGGGTGGGCACATAGAGCACCCGGCTCAAGTCGAGCTTCTGGGCCTTCCAATGATCCGGGAGCGGATCGAACTCGAGCATATCGGCCCGGCCGATCATCTCGTTTACGGTGCGGAACCCGAGTCCGGCCATGATGGCCCGGAGTTCCTCCGCGACGAAGAAGAAGTAGCGGACGACGTGCTCGGGTTTGCCCGCGAACCGCTTGCGAAGTTCTGGATCCTGCGTGGCGATGCCGACGGGGCAAGTATTGAGGTGGCATTTCCGCATCATGATGCAGCCCGAGGCGATCAGGGGCATGGTGGCGAACCCAACCTCGTCGGCCCCAAGCAGAAACGCGATGGCCACGTCCCGCCCCGTCTTCATCTGGCCGTCGGTCTGCACGCGGATCCGATCGCGGAGATCGTTCTCGACCAGCACCTGGTGCGTCTCCGACAACCCCAGTTCCCAGGGCAGCCCCGCGTGCTTGATCGAACTCAACGGCGACGCGCCCGTGCCGCCCGCGTCCCCGCTCACCAGCACAAGGTCGGACTTCCCCTTGGCCACCCCCGCCGCAATCGTGCCCACGCCCACCTCGGATACCAGCTTCACAGACACCGCCGCGTGGACGTTCGCGTTCTTGAGGTCGTGGATGAGTTGGGCCAAGTCTTCGATGGAGTAGATGTCGTGGTGCGGGGGCGGCGAGATCAACTCCACGCCCGGCGTCGAGTAGCGCACCTTCGCGATCTCCTGGAACACCTTATGGCCGGGGAGCTGTCCGCCCTCGCCGGGCTTGGCGCCCTGGGCCATCTTGATCTGGAGTTCGTCGGCGTTGACGAGATACTCGTTGGTGACGCCGAACCGGCCCGAGGCCACCTGCTTGATGGCGCTGCGGCGGCTGTCGCCGTTCGGGCCGCGCTCGAAGCGCCGGGGATCCTCCCCGCCCTCCCCGGTGTTGCTCCGGCCGCCGATCCGGTTCATGGCAATGGCGAGGTTCTCGTGGGCCTCCTTGCTGATCGAGCCGAACGACATGGCCCCCGTGCAGAACCGCTTGACGATCTCCTTCGCCGGCTCGACTTCCTCGATCGGGACCGCCTTGCCGGCGCGGAACTTGAGCAGGCCGCGCAACGCGCACAGGCTCCGGTTCCGGTTGTTGACGAGTTCGGAGAACTCCTCGTATCGCTGCCGGCTTTCCTGCCGCACCGCGTGCTGGAGGCTCGCGATGGTGCCCGGGTTGACTTGGTGGCTCTCGCCCCGCCGCCGCCACCGGTAGTTGCCGCCCGGATCCAGCTCGCGCGGCCGGGCGTGGGACGCCGGGTAGGCCGTGGCGTGCCGCATGAGGGTTTCGCGGCCGATATCGGCCTCGTCGATGCCGCCGATCCGCGACGCGGTGCCCGTGAAACAGCGATCCACGAGTCCGGCGTCCAGCCCCACGGCCTCGAAGATCTGGGCGCTCCGGTAGCTGTGCTGCGTCGAGATGCCGATCTTCGACATCGTCTTGAGCAGGCCCTTCTCGACGGCCTTGACGAAGTTCTTCCGGGCCGTCGCGCAATCCATGTTGGCGATCTTCCCCCGGAGCACGAGGTCGTCGACGACTTCGAAGGCCATGTACGGGTTGATGGCGCCCGCGCCGTATCCCGTCAGCAGGGCGAAATGCATCACCTCCCGCGGCTCGCCCGATTCGACCACGATTCCGCACTCGGTCCGCGCCTGTTCGCGTACGAGGTGGTGATGGACGGCGCCCGTCGCCAACAGGCTCGGGATAGGGGCGTGCCCCCCGTCCACGCCGCGGTCGGACAGGATCAGGATGGTCGCCCCGTCGGCGACGGCCTGGAGCGCCTCGGCGCACACCCGTTCGAGGGCCTTGGGCAGTGCGCCGGGCCCGTCCTGGACGGCGAAGAGGGTGGAGATGCGGGCCGCCTTGAGCCCGGGCTGATCCAGGTGGCGGATATAGGCGAGTTGTTCGTTGGCGATGATGGGCGATCGGAGGTGGAGCTGTTGGCAGTGCTCGGGGGTCTCGTCGAGGATGTTGCGCTCGCGGCCGATGGTGGTTTCGAGCGACATGACGATCTCTTCCCGGATGGGATCGATGGGCGGATTCGTCACCTGGGCGAAGAGCTGTTTGAAGTAGTTGAACAACAACTGGGGCCGCTGCGAGAGCACGGCCAGCGGCGCGTCGTTGCCCATCGAGCCGACGGGCTCCTTGGCGTCGCGCGCCATCGGCGTCAGCAGGATCTCGAGATCCTCGAGGGTGTAGCCGAAGGCCTGCTCCCGTTCGAGGAGCGCGGCCTCCTTGGCGGGCCAGTCCATCGGGTGGCAGGTTTCGGGCAAGGTATGGCGGTGCATGTCGAGCCAGAGCCGGTAGGGGCGCATGGTCGTGAGCCGCCCTTTGATCTCCTCGTCCTCGACGATCCGCTGCTCCTCGGTGTCGATGAGGAACATCCGGCCCGG
>JAFGTL010000230.1 GCA_016934125.1 Candidatus Hydrogenedentota bacterium | reverse complement strand
TTCGGCCTGACGGGGGACGGATTCCTGTACACCTGGGAGCATGCTCCGCTACGCACGCTCCCGATTGCCTACCGGCACGACGGTTTCAGCCTGTTCTTCGAGGAGCCGCCAATGACGTGGGAGTCCCTGCTCGAGGGATACGTGGCGCCGCTGGCCGGCACGAATGCGACGATCTCGGTGTGGGGGCTGGGGCCGGGCAGCGTGTTCTGCTACGACACGAAGGTGGGCGAAGTGTTCGGCGAGGGGTTGAGCCAGGAGCAGTTGGGCATGCTGCGGGAGGGCGACCGCTGGGTGCATGAGAATGTGATGGGGCTGATTCGCTCGGGCAACGATCCGCTGCGGGTGGCGGCCGAGCGGGGCCGGGAGCTTGGGCTTAAGACCTTGGCGCGGTTGGAGATGAACCATGAATACGGCCCGGCCAGCGAGGACAACTGGCTGTGGGTAGGCCTCGTGGGACGGTTCAACAAGGAACACCCCGAATACCGAATCGGTGGGCGGAGCGTGCTCCTTGATTTCAAGCATAAACAGTTGCGGGACTTCAAGTTAGCCATCTTCCGCGAGGCACTGGAAGCGGGGTCGGACGGGATCTCGGCGGATTTCGCCGTCTACCCGCCATTCTTCGCGGAGCCGGCGGCGGGCACGCCGATCATGACGGGGTTCATACGCGATGTGCGGGCGCTCTTGGACGAGTTCGGCGCGCAGCAGGGCAGACGGCTTGAACTGATGGTGCGGGTGCCGGCGCGGAACGCGAACGAACTCGGGCTGGACTGGCAAACCTGGATGCGGGAAGGACTTATCGACTATATCGTGCCGACGCACTACCGGCCGAACGAGACGTTCGACATCCGGGTGGAGGAATTCGTCGCGCTGGGCCGGAAAACAGGGGTGATGGTGTATCCGTGCATTTGGCAGGTGCTTGGCTTCGTGAGCACCGATCAACACCCGGAGGACGAGAAGACGGGCAACCGGCGGTATGACAAGCCGAAGACAGAGGAGATGTTCTTTGCGCAGGCGCTTCTCTTCCATCGGGCCGGGGCGGACGGGCTGCAACTCGGGTTCTCGGAAGACCAGTGGCGTAAGAGGCCGTACCTTAATGACTTGGCCGAGCCGGAGAAGGTGCTCTACGCAAACAAACACTACATGGTGGACGTGCTCCCCCACTGCCCCATCACGTTCGAGGCATCGGGCGGCAGGCCCCCCACCCCCGTTGAGCGGACGGTTCCGTTGCGCCTCGGCGACGACGTTGCCGAGGCCAGAGCAAGGGGATACCGCGTGGAGGCGGAACTGGTGTTGTACGCCACCCCGCTGCACGAAGGCGAGCGGGTGGAGATCTTCGTGAACGGGCAGGGCCCGGCCGTGGTGGCCGGGGCAGAGCCCGGCGCGGAGGCGGAAGGGGACGGCGCGCCCGTCGATCCACGCCGGATCGGGGACAAGATCTTCGAGAAAGAGTGGTGGCGGAGAGGTGAACGGCACGTTCAGATGGACGCGGGCTGGTGGCGGCTGGGCGAGAACGAGATCCGGCTGGTGTATCGGGGCGCCCAGGCCGACGCGGCCGTGCCGTTCTCAATCACGTGGGTGGATCTCTTGCTGAGGTATCAAGGGCCGCGATAGGGGATTGCCCCCCGGCCGGGCGATAGAGCGGGCCCGGTTCGCGGGGTGAGCGAGGCACGAAAACCTGCTTGACAGCGTCGTCAATGGAGGGTATTCTGATCCGACCCAGCAAATGGGCAGGGTGTTGAGTCTTATTCATGCTGAGAGGTCGAAGCGTGGGGGGTAATGGGTAGGGTTTTCGAGGTCTTGACACTGGAATGGCGGGCAGTTTGACGACCTCTCGCATGGCGGTTGGGCAGACATCATGCCTTCCTCGGACTGATCCCGGTGCACAAGGTGTCGCGGCCTCTCTTGAGTCAGGGAGGAAAGGGACGGATGAGGATCTATGTGGGCAATCTGAGTTACGACACGACGGATCAAGGCCTGCAAGAGGTGTTCGAGGAGTTCGGCGCGGTAGAATCGGCCCAGGTGGTCATCGATCGGATGACGAACCGTTCGCGGGGATTCGGATTCGTCGAGATGCTGAACGACACGGAAGCGCAGGCGGCAATCGCCGGGCTGGACGGCCGCGAACTGGACGGGCGTCCGTTGAAGGTGAACGAGGCGCGGCCGAGGAGGAGCAGAGACGACAGGGATTTCCGGTAGAATGAGTTTCGTGACAGGGCGCAATTGACGCGCGGACGCCCTGTCAGTACGAGAGACGGCAGCCTATTTCATAGGGGGGAGCAGGTGACCCCTCCAGTTCATGGAAAAAGTCGGACGTTTCTCAATCATAGCTGAAGGCGGCCCCGGCGGGGCTGGCCTGCATAGGCACCGTCGAAGTATTCCGCGCATCACGAACCGGGCGGCACAGTATTGTGACCGCCCGTTTCGTTTGCTGGAGGGCGGGCTCAGCGGGCGATGGGCCGCACCCGGGCGGCGATAGCCTGATCCGTGGCGGTACGCGCGATGCGGGTGGCGATCAGGCCGTCCGTGGCCGTGGCCAGGTTGCCGCGTTTGCCCGTTTCGACGGCGCGGGCAAAGGCCTGGTAGAGGGCGGGGAAGTTCTTGCCTTTGTTGACGGGGATCGTCAGTGTCTGGTCAATCGCTCGAACCGAGACGAAGTCGTCGGCGCCATCGTAGCGGATCACGCCGTCCGTGCCGATGAGATCGTAGGAATAGAGGTGGACGGGATCCTTCGAGGTGTGGCAGTAGGTGTAACTGAGTTCCACCATGGTGTGGGCGCCGTTCTCGTGGTCGAGGTGCAGGTAGACGTGGTCGGGGGCCTCATAGTCCTGCACCCATGCCCCGGCCGACTGGAACCGGACGATCTCGGAGCCCAGCCACCAGCGGGCGAGATCGATCTGGTGCACGCCACAGTCTACAAGGGGGCCGCCCTCGAGCATACGCCCCTCGCGGCGGCGCTGCTCGATGCGGTTCCCGTTCTCATCGATCTCGTAGCGGCCGTGGCAGTTCCAGATGTAGATGAGGCGCAGCGAGAGGATATCGCCGATGACGCCCTGATCGACGAGGTCTTTCACCTTGAGGGCCTCGTCGCCGAAGCGATAGGTGAAGCCGGTGAACAGCATGAGGCCGGCATCGCGCGTGAGGGCGATCATCTCTTCGGCCTCGGCCTCGTTCATGGCAAGGGGCTTCTCGCACAGGATATGCTTGCCGTAACGTACGGCGTCGCGCACGTTCTGGATGTGGCACGGGGCGGGCGAGGTGATGGCGATGGCATCGATGCCGGACTCGAAGAAGGGCTCGACTTCCTGGAAGGCGTTGGGGACGTTGAACTTCTTCTTGGCGGCGGCGAGGCGGCCGGCGTCGGGCTCGAAGATGGCGGCCAACTCCCAGTCGGGGCAGTCGCGGAGCGCCGGGAGATGGCCATAACCGGCCACCGTTCCGCATCCCATCAATCCAATCCGTTTCATGGCTCGTCTCCAGTCGATATCCGGCCGCAGCAGAGCCGTAGGCCGGCGTGGGTTCCGTGTTGCGGGAAACGAGCGGACTATACCGGAACCGGTGTGAAGATCCAAGGTTGGCTTAGCCACGGGCCTGTCCGGTATACTCGCGGCTTCGCAAGATTGGGCCGGACAGTTCGAGAGGAGCGATACCAATGAAGGGCAGCGGCAACGGGAAACTGGCGGTGCACGGCGGGCCGAAGGCCGTGTCGGCGAGCGGCACGGGTCGCTGGGAGGCGATTCCGGCGGCCGAGGCCAAGAGGGCGATCGGTGGCCTGCTCGATCAAGGGGTGATCACGATCTCGAACGGCACGGGGATCGTGGGCGAGTTCGAGGCGGCGTTCCGGGATCTGGTGGGGACGCGGTACGCGCTGACGACGAATAACGGGACGGCGACGCTGCACAGCGCCTATTTCGCGGTGGGCGTGGGCCCCGGCACGGAGGTACTCGTGCCGAGTTACACGTGGCATGCGTCGATCACGCCGGTGCTGCAATGCGGGGCGACACCGGTGTTCTGCGATATCGAGCCGGACACGCTGGTGATCGATCCGGACGATATCGAGCGGAAGATCACGGGGCGGACACGGGCTATCTGTGTGGTGCACACGTGGGGGAACGTGGCCGACATGGATCGGATCATGCCGCTGGCGCAGGCACACGGTATCGCGGTGGTGGAGGATGCCTCGCACGCGCACGGCGCGTTGTACAAAGGTCGGCCGGTGGGCAGCATCGGGGACGTGGGCTGCTTCAGCATGCAGGGCGCCAAGGCGGTGAGCGGGGGCGAGTCGGGGGTGATCACGACGGATGATCCGGAACTCTTCGATCGGATGATCCTGCTGGGCCATTTCGGCCGGGGGCCTAAGGGGGAAGGTGCCCATACCTTCGACGAGTTGGGCGACATGAGCCTGGGCTCGAAGTACCGCCCCCACCCGTTTGCCATCGCGCTGGCCCACTGCCAGTTGAAGCGGTTGCCGGAACTCAACCGGCACCGGACGCGCAACTACGCAATCCTCAACGATGCGTTGCGCGATGTCGAAGGCATCGAGACGGTGGAGCCGCGCGAGGGATGCGTCCGGGGCGGCTATCTCGAGTTCAAGTTCAAGGCATCGCGGGCCGTGGTGGATCGAGTGCCCGTCGAGCGGATCGAGGAGGCGCTGCAGGCGGAAGGCGCGCCGGTGAAGAAGGATCGCTATTCGAACCTGAACTTCACCTATGGATTGCTGCACAAGGCGCCGCTGTTCACGACGTTCGATCGGCGGACGGTGGGCGGGTGCTTCTACGATCCTACGGCGTACGCCGGGCCCGTCGAGGCGCCGACGCTGCCCGTGACAGAGGACGTGTGCGGGCGGCTGCTGAGCACGTATGCGTTCGTGGACGTGGATGAGGCCTACCTGCTCGAGATCGCCGGCGCGTTCCGCAAGGTGATGGGCCACCTCGACGAACTCACATAGCCAGCCGGTTCCGGGCCGGTTCTACTCCAGTCCGCCGGGCTGCGGGGCCACGGCAACTCGCCCGAGGGCGTCCCACGCGAGCACGATCCACTCGGCTTCGGCCAAGGGCGGCAACTCGATGGCCACCCGATGCTCGGCTGCCTCGGCGAAGGCCGATTCAGCCCAGTCCCGGGCGCCGCGGAACCGGTAGAGGACGATTCCCGAGGCGTCCCGGCTCGTTGTGAACGAGAGGGTTAGCGTCTGGCCCTCCACCGTCGCCTCGACGGGGCCAATCGCGAGGGGATCCTGCTGCGCGAGTGCGACGGCGGCGGCGGCGAGTTTGCGGGCGTGTGCCGCGGCCAGCGTGGTGTCATCTTTGTTGGCCAGGACAGTGTCGACGGCCTCTGAAACGGCGGCGCGGGCCTTTTCGGCGGATTCCGGGCCGGCCGCGTCGGCGAGGCGCTGATAGAGGCGCATGATCTGCCAGTCTTCGATGCCCTCACGGGATCCCTCCC
>JAFGTL010000229.1 GCA_016934125.1 Candidatus Hydrogenedentota bacterium | reverse complement strand
GCCGCGACCCCCTGCCTGAGTTGCCGGTACCGTGCATCCAACGCCCGTGCCCGCGCTTCCCGTTCGGCGCGGTTCTGCGCGAGCGTCAGTTCCACCTTGCGCCGGTATTCCGCCCATTCCTCATCGGACATCATCTTCCGGAGGCTCGCGTCCGTTTCGGCCAGGAGCCGCTCCACCTCAGCCTGCCGTTGCTGCGCATCGGCTGCGACCGCCGGCTGGATGCGCGTCTCGGGCTTGGCGAGGCTTTCATGGAACGCGTAGAGGGCGCCAATCGCGATAGCGGCGAACACCGTCCATCCCAACCGCCTGAGCAGCGTCCGGCCCGCGGGCCGGCATACCAGCACCTCGTCGCGTCCGCGCGTGAAGCGCCAGTCGGTGATTGCGTATACGGGAGACTTACCAATCTTCGAGCTATCCAACGCGGTGTGCATTGCGTCCTTTCCGCACCCAGCTTCGCCGCGGAACTCCCGGATCCCATCGCCGTCCCCGGATATCTTAGCACGGCCGGGCGCCGGTTGCCGCGCACGAGGGCGGGCGGCTACACTGGCCGGGAGACGGCGGTATGGCGGCCAGGCTGGGAGGACGAAACCGGATGCATGCGGGGGACATACGGATGGGGAGACGAGGGTTTCTGGCGGTCTTGGCCGCGCCCGCGGCGGCGGCCGCGGCCACGGCCGCCGGGCAGAGCGAGGGAAAAGGCGTGAAACGAATCGCGCGCGTGCCGAAACCGGCCGGGGACTGGAGCCGGATCGCGCCGAGCCCCGATCTGCCCGAGATCGGATCGGCGCCGGGTGACGTGGTCGACCACGCGCTATTCCGCGCGGCGAACGGGAACTGGCAATTGTGGATGCAGATCCGGGACACGTCCGTCGGGCGGCTCTTCTACCGGTGGGAGGGGGGCGCGGAGTTCGCGCGGACGGACTGGACGCCGCACGGCATCTGCTGGCGGGCGGATCGCGACTGCGGCGAGAGCTGGGATACGGGCGGGCAGGATTTCGTGCATGCGCCCCACGTCATCCTCAACGACGGCCGGTATGCGATGTACTACGGAGGCGGGCCGAGCCCGAACGGCGGCGCGCAGATCGGCATTGCCACGTCGACGGATGGCATCACCTTCGAGCGGGTGACGGACGAGGCGGGCCGGAGCGAGGCGTTCGCCGGGCCCGGCTACGCCCGCGATCCCATGGTGATCGAGGTGGACGGCCGCTACCTCATGTACTACGCGGCGGATGAGGACGGGCGCGGCGTCATCGCGCTTCGCACCGCCGAGCGCGCGTACGGCGCCCCGTGGTCGGATTACCGCGTCGTGAGCCAGGGCGGCCTGTGCGGCACGGGCAAGGCGGATCAGCAGTGCCCCTTTGTCGTGTTCATGGACGGCTACTACTACCTGTTCAAGATGGGCGCGTCCACGCGCTACGAGACGGCCGTGTTGCGCAGCGAGGATCCCTACGACTTCGGCGAGGAAGACGAGCGGCTCGTCACCGTGCTCGAAGCCTCGGCCTCCGAAGTCATCGAGGCGGACGGGCGCTGGTATATCTCGAGCCTGATCCCCGGCTACGAGGGCGTCCGCATCCGCCCTATCGAGTGGGCCATCCAAGACTGACGCGCGCCGCGTGGAGGAGAGGAGTGTGCGGCCTCCACGCGGCGCGCGCCTGACGGAGCCAGGCCGCCCCGATTTGGCCTAGACTTCAGCGCTGTCGAAGGGCGTGCCGGAGGCGGGCAGCGGCGGCGGAGCCGGCGCAGGCGGGGCCGGGGCCGCGGGTGCAGGCGGCCGCGCGAACACCTCGTTCCAGTCGATGTGGGCCGTCACCCGCATGAGCACGGCGAGGGTGACGACGGAGCCGATGGCGACGGTGAGGCCCGTGAAGCCTTCGAGGAAGAAGCTGTACGAAAACAGCACCAGGAAGAACACCTGGCCGGCTGCGGCCACCTTCCAGGGGAACTGCCCGCGCAACGCGCCCGACAGATAGCTCGTCACCAGCCCTACCGACACGACGGCCGAGATGGCGAAGGCGGCGTGGATGGGGACGTGGCCCGCCATGTACGCGAGCAGGAGGTGGAACGCGAAGAACCCCGCCGCGACGAACAGGTAGTGCATCGGGTGGATGTTCACTTTGTAGAGGATGTTGATGGTGGCCACGAGCACGAAGAAGAACACGAGGCACACAGGCGCGAAGAAGGTGATGCGCGAGGTGAGCGGGCCTGGGTTCAGCCTCTCCGGGACGATGACGCCGATGTTCTCCCGCGTGATCAGATCCGTGGCGCTCCAGGTGAGCACCATGCCGTCCGAGGTGTCCTCGACGGCCATCGGCGACAGGCAACCCGCGGGATAGTCCACGTCGCAAAAGTCGGTGGTCACCACGAGATTGAGGTTCTGCACGCGGCCCACGCCCGGATCCATGCGATACTGCCACTCGCCGATGCCGCGCGTCGCGTACGACACGTCGAACACGGCCGACTCGCCCGGGCCCAGCTCGACGATCTCGCCGAGGCCGGCCTGGGTGTCGATGGCGGCGTTCAGCGGCGCGCCGTCAATCGTGGCCGCGAAGGCGTCGTAGGTGCCCTCGCCCGCGGGGAAATCGAAGTGGATGCGCATCTTCTGGGCGACTTCCTCGGTGTTGGCGATGGTGTACGAGCCGGTGAACGAGCAGGTGTAGGTGGGATACCAGATGAGCCCCTTCTTGCGGTAATCGGCGTTGAGCGCCACCTGGACGTCGTTCTTGACGGGCATGAGGGGGCGCACCCGATCGCTTCCCGGGATCTCGACGGTGACAGACGGCGCGGACTGGACGAGGGGCGTGCCCCAGAGCTTCTCGACGGCATCGCCGAGCCGCCCGTGGAACTCGGTGGATCGCCGGGCCGTCGACAGGCCCAGTCCCCACCATCCTGCGCAGGCCGCCACGAATACCAGCACAATCGCTGCGAGTCTCTTTGCACTCATGGGTGACTCCTCCCGTCTATCGGGCCGGATCGACCGGCTCTTTGTAGGACACGGCGAGTTCCATGCCCTGGCCTTTGTAGAACGAGCGCGCGAAGAAGTACTGCTTGCCGACGAATTCGGCCGGCTTCTCCCAGCCTTCCTCCGCGGCGGCGCTCACCGGGCCCTCGATGGACAACAACTCGACGCGGGCCGGCAACGCTACCCCGACGCGCACCTCTTGGGCGGGCAGGCCCGTCTCGGGCAGGAGGGCTTCGAGCCGGCCCTGGAGCCCGAGCTTGGCGGCCTCCCGCAGGTAGGCGAGTTCCACGTGAGAAACCTGGCCCGCATCGAGCGGAACGAGCCACGAGCCGCCTTCGCCGGCGTACACCTTCTTGCGTTCGCCGTTGACGGTGAGGGCCCAGATCTGCGCGCCGGGCACGGCCTCGAGTTCGAGGCGCGCGCCGACTTCCCCGGGCACATCCATGATGAGCATGGACAGCACGTTGCCGTTCTCCTCGAAGGAGGAGAAGAAATACTGGCAGTCGAGCACCGTGGTCGGCGTGTCCACTGCGCCGAAGCGCTTCGGCGTGAGCGTAATGGGCGTGCCGGGCGGCACGCTCAGGTAGTAGCGGGCGCCGCCGGCCGCCGCGGCCAGCTTCTCTTCGAGCCGGGCCACGGGGATCCGCGGCGCGAGGCCCTCTGCGGACACGGCGATCTCGCCGTCGTCGGGATCTTCGACGACGAACCGGCCCTGGCGCCCGCTGTTATCCACGATGGCGGGGAGCGTGACGGCCACTTCGGTGGCCTCGGCCGGAATATCGAGGGCCAGTTCGATGGTGAACGGATCGAGGCGGTTCGCGCCCGGCGCCACCTGGTATCGCCCGGCCTCGATTTTCGCGATCGCCGATGCCCGTAGCGACGTGGACACCAACTTCGCGCCCTCGGGCGCTTCGAGGATCAGGGCGTCCGGCGCGGGGCGGACGGGCGCGTAGTGCGTCGCGATGAACACGCGCCCTTTCTGGACGGCGATGCGGGAGAGGGCGTCGATTTCGATAACGGTTTCGGCGGCGAGGCGTTCCTTGTCGAGGAACCGCACGGCGAGCCGCGGCATGGCCGAGAATCGATGGACGCCCGCCGCATCCGTGAGGCCCGGGGCCTGCACGAGGCGCGATTCGGGCGGCAGGGCGAGTTCGAGGGCGTTCTGGACGGCGTGCGGTATGCCGAAGGACACGGTTCGCGCGCCGCCGTCTTCCTCGACGGGCACCAGCAGCCGCGCCACCACCTGGAACGGGCCGCCCGCGTCGTCGGGCAGGAAGCATGCGGCCCGATCGCCTTTCCCGCTGACTACGGTGCCGCCGGATACGCTGTCGATGCCGGCGATCACCGCCTCGGCGCCGAACAGGGGGATGGGCTCGGGCCGGCCGCCGAGGACGCGGCCGGACAGCATGGCCGTGCCGCGGGCCTCGGTGGCAGCCACCTCAAGGGTGTAGTGGGCCTCGTCGATGGAGTACACCTGGGGCTCACGGCGCGGCGGCGCCAGCTTCTGCCTCACCTCCCGTTCGACGCTTTCCCGATACAGGGCCTTGAACTCCTCCCAGGGGACAACGACGCCCTCGGCGGCCAGCGCCGACGGCACGGCCAGGATGCAGGCGATGAACAGGGCAACAAGTTTCATCTCAGCGCCCTCCTTTCTTACGCGGCGGGCCGGCCTTCGCTGCCGCCCCTGCCGGGGACTCTGTCGTAAGCATAGAAGGGCTGTGTGAAGGCAAGTTGAAGTGGGCGGGGAATCGACGTGAAATCGGTGAGACCGTCGGCGGAACCGGCGGAATGCGGCTCAGAATTCGGGTTGTTGCGGCTCGACGGGGAGGATGAGGGTGGCCTTTGCGCCGCCTTCGGGCCGGTTTTCGAGGGAGGCCCGGCCGCCGTGCAGGGTGGCGGCCTCGCGCACGAATACCAGCCCCAGCCCGGAACTCTTCTTGCCCGTGGCGGGGCGTTGCAGCGAGTAGAACCGATCGAACACGCGCTCGAGGGCGTAGGCGGGCACGCCGGGGCCGTTGTCGACTACGGCGATCTCGGCCCAACCCGCGTTCTCCGCCACGGACACGGATACGGTGGCGCCGTCGCCGCTGAAGTCGACGGCGTTCTGGATGAGGTTGACGAGGGCCTGCCGGAGGAGGAAGCGTTCGCCCTGGATGACGACGGGCCGGGCCGCGGCGAGATCCACGGCGATGCCGCGGGCGGACAGCACGGGCTGCAGGCCGGCGGCGATCTCGGCGATCAATGCGGCGAGATCGATGGGGCCGACTTCGGCGAGTTGGTTCCGGTTCTCGATGGCGGACAATTCGAGCATGCGATCCACGAGGCCTTGGATGCGGGCCGATTCCGAGCGGAGATTGGCGAGAAACTGGCGGCGTTGGGCTGGGGGCATGTCTTCTTCGAGGAGTTCGGCCGCGCCGCGGATGGCGGAGAGCGGGCTTTTCATCTCATGGGTGAGGGTTTGGACGTAGTCCTCGACGTACTGCTTGCCCTCGAGGGCGGTGCGCATCTCCTCGAAGGCCTGGCCGAGGGCGCCGATCTCGCCGCGCCCGAGCCGGGGGGGCGGTACGCGCCGGCCGTCGCGGACGGCCTTGGCGTAGCGGGTGAGTTTCTCGATAGGCCGGGTGATCCAGAACGAGACGGCCATGCCCAGGAGCACGACGACGACGGCGGCTTTGAGGCCGGCGACGGTGATCTTCCAGCGGGCCATGTCGAGGAACTGGGTGACGCTGTCGGCGGGTTTGCACACGGTGAGGACGCCGGCGATCTCGCCGTCGATGAGGATCGGCGAGGCCACGTGGAGCACCGAGGTCGTTGGATCGTCGGGATCGCCGCGGGTGGCGCGGGCGCCGTACTCGCCGCGTAGCGTGCGGACTACGTCGTTCCAGCGCGAGTAGTCCTTGCCCTCGTCGCGGCCGTCGTCGGAATCGAACACGACGATGCCGTTGCGATCGGTGATGTAGACGCGCATGTTGATGTGCGTCTTGGTGACTTCGTAGATGCGGGCCGAGAAGCTGCGCTTACGGGCCACGTCGAAGGCGGCCCGAAGCTCGTCCGCGGGGGAGCCCGTTCCGGCCGGGCCGGCGTCCATCTGGTTCGCGACGTACGAGGAGAGCAGCGTGGCCATGTCCACCATGGATTCCTCCATGGTTTCGAGATAGCGGGGCCGCAGATCGTCGAGCACCCAGTCCACGAGGCCGTAGAAGCCGAGGCCCGCCAGGATGAGGAACGCGATGAAGAGGCGGCTCCGGATTCTCACCATGACTCCTTGAGCGAGTAGCCGAGGCCGCGATGGGTGCGGATGGGATCCGCCTCGGGCCGGACTTCGCGTAGCTTGGCGCGGAGGGTTTTGACATGGGTGTCGACGGTGCGTTCCATGCTGGCCTGAGGCTCCTCCCACGCGAGTTCCATGAGCTTGTCGCGGGAGAACACCCAGCCCGGCCGGCCGATGAGCACTTCGAGGATCCGGTATTCGTAGCGGGACAAGTCGAGGGGCTTGCCGAAATAGGCGATCTGCATGCGCTGACGATCCACGGTGAAGGGCGAGTCGACGCGGGCCGCGGCGGCCGTGTCGCCGCCGGACGGGCAGCGGCGCAGCACGGCCCGGACGCGCGCGGCGAGTTCGCGGGGGCTGAAGGGCTTCTGCACGTAGTCATCGCCGCCGATCTCGAGGCCGACTACGCGATCGATCTCGTCGGTGCGGGCCGTGAGGAAGATGATGGGGACGGCGGAGGTCTTGCGGATCTGCTTGCAGAGGTCGAAGCCGTTGCAGTCGGGCAGGCCGACGTCGAGGACGATGAGTTCGGCGCCGCGCTCATCGAGCGAGCGGCGGGCGTCTTCGCCGGTGGCGCACCAAGCCACCTCGAACCCTTCGGTTTCGAGGGCGTACACGATGTTGTCGGCGATGGCCGGCTCGTCTTCGACCACCAGTATTCGCTGTGCCATGCCGTTATCCTCTGGGGCGTGGGGCGCGATTCATTGGCCGGCCGTGTCGGCCGGGCCCGTGAAGCCCGGGCCGCCTGCGGCCACGTAGCCGCGGCTGGCGCCCGACGCGTCCGCGCTCACCCAGAATGCGTAGAGCCGGCCGCGCCGCAAGTGGAATCGGAACCGCACGGGCGTGCCGGCCAGGGCCGACAAGTCCGCGCCGGACTTCCAGCGCACCGGCTCCCGGCAACTGTCGGCCTGGACGGGCCGGCACTTGGCGCGTGTGAAGGGCGCGATCGCGTTCCCGTCGAGATCGCAGACTTCGACGCGCAGTTCGCCGTCGGGGGCATCGAGGTTGACGAAGAGATACTTGCCGCTGAACTGGACGGGGCGCGTCAGGAGCGTGCCGGCGGCGTCGCCGGCATCCATGGAGGTGAATCCGTCGCGCCGGAGCGTGGCGAGGCCGGTGGCGCAGACGCTCGAGGCTTTCGAGCCTTGCACGCCGGAGCGGCCGCTCACGTAGAAGTACAACCGGTCGCCCACCACGAGGCAACAGCCGCCGGCGGATTGGACATTGCCCCAGTTCCAGTCGCCGTAGGTTTCGGATACGGGAATGAAGGCCTCGCGCATGGGGCGGTGCCAGTGGAAGCCATCGCGGCTGAAGCCGATGCAGAGTTCGTTGGGTTTCGAGCGATCGTCCGGCTGGCCGCGCCAGATGTCGAAGAGGCCGATGATGAGGCTTTCGTAGGCCGCGGCATCGAGGTTGTAGAGTTCGCAGGGCGTGCCGAGATCGGCCCGGGGCGGATCGAGTCGATCGGCGCCCACCCAGAACGGGGGCTGATCCGGGGCGTAGGTGAGCCCTTGCTCGATGTCGCGGTGCTCCCAATAGCGGCGATAGCGCCCGATGCCGCCTCTTTCGTAAGCGCGCAGGCTGTACACCCACACGTTTCGGAAGGGGTTGAGGAACATCGTCGAGCGATCGCCCAGGGGTTTGCCGGAGGTGGGCGCGGGCGTCCAGTGGATGCCGTCGGCCGAGTAGGACAGCGCGAGGCGGCGATCCGACTCCAGTGTGTAGAGCACCATCTTGAAGCGCTTGGCGGGATCGGATTCGGCGAGATCCAGCCAGACGGTGCCCGAGTCGCGCCGGGTGGTTTCCACGAGATTCGTGCCCTCGGCCACGTCGAGCGCGCGTTTCGTCCAGCGGATGCCGTCCGTGGACGTCGCGTAGGCCGTCGCGTCGCAGTAGCCCGCCATATACCACATCTTGAACAGCTCGTCCTGGGGGTCGTAGAACACGCCGTCGCTGAACACCATGGCCGTGGGCGCGGGATGATCGGCCGAGGAGGACTTGTTCTCCCAGGGCCGATCGGGCGCGAGCACGGGGTTGTCGGGCCAGTACGTGGCGGCGTGATGGACGCGCTCGAGGGAGGTGTCGGCGACGAGGAAGTCGTCTACGAACAATTGGCGGCCGACGTCGATGGGGATGACGTCGGGCGGGGACTCGAGCCAGGGGGTGTCCATGGGCTCGTAGGAGAGGGGCCCGTCGGCGGGCGGCCACTGGGCGGGCAGCCGGATCCCGTTGTACAGCAGTTCGCCCTCCTGGGCGTGCGCCGCCGGCGCCGCGCCGAACAGGGCCAAGACGATGGCCGCAACGCCGATGAGGATCTCACAAAATGGAACTGTCTGCATCGTGTGTCCCTCATTCTTTTGGTTTCATCTCTCTCATACGTTCGGGTGCTGGGCGCGTCCGCGCACCCTATCTGGCTCGCCAACGTCAAGGGTTACTGCTGGCGCTCCCGGCGCCTTTCTCTTCAGATTCCTCGATTAGAGTCGCTAGCCGCTCATCGGGTATGAGCATCGTGAATGACAGGCCTGAGTCCATGGCCTGGAAGATCTCGATATAGCCCTTACGGGCGAGGCTATCTAGACTGTCTCTGATCGCCAGAAAGCTACAGTCATTAGCCGGCTGATCGTTAACATAGGTGAGGCCGGAGCAAAACTGACAATGGAACTGTCCATCTTCTGGAGGGTGTTCCGCGCAGTGCCGGAGTATTACGAGTTCGTTCGGATTCGGACGCCTGGCCATCTCCTCGGATTGCCGTTCCTGCTTCCTGATCATGTCGTCACGCGAGAACTGCCGATTCTGAATCCGGACTTGCATCTTGTAGCCGACGAAGACTGCCACAAGTGAGGACGCAATTGCCCACACGGGGGCATAGACAAACTTGAAAAAGGCCTCAAGGTCCATAGCAACGCCTCCTTGGAACCGAATGTCATCAGACATCCAAATTGCCCGGCATCGAGACGCAATCGGTTGAGTAAAGGCCGACTCTTTCAGTCGGTTCCGCACTCAGAGTGCCTCGCTCCCCGCCGAGACTCAAGCGGCTTGTCGCGAGGCGGCCTCAGGCCTCCGCCTCTGCCGAGCCCGGCGCTTCGTGCACGCATTCGTAGATGTGCCACTCGGGCTGGACGATGTCGAGTCCCTTGCGCATGATGAAGAGGACGTCGGGATCGCGGAACGCCGCCTCGAAGGCTTCTGCGGACGCCCAGTTGGCGTGCACGGCCACGCGGCGTTTATCGCGGCTCTTGTAAATGCGCGCCGAGACGAAGCCCGGCTGCTTCTCCATGAGGTTCGTGCACATTTGGCGCATGCCGTCAACCAAGCGATCCTGATCCTCCGCCTTGACGACGATGACGTTGATCACGGTGACGCTGCCGGACGCCTTTCCTTCCGACTCCATGGATCAGTCTCCTTTCAGCCACCGGCTCAGCGCCGGCGTATCGAGCGTCCGCGTGATCCGGAAGATGCCGGCCGGCCCCGCCGGATACCCCAGGTAGACGAAGATGTGTTCAACGCCGCGCTCCTCATCGACGACGCCGGCGCCGGGATGCATGCCGTCGACGTTGGTGACGTGGGTGCCGCGGCGCATGAGGAGGGTGCCCTCGAACCGCCACGTCGACGCGCCGGCGAGCAGTTCGTCCCGATCGATGCTCCACAGATTGAGCGTCATGTGGCTCTGGATGTGCTCGCGCCCCTGGCCGCCGCCGTCCCGGTTCGTCGCCACGGCTTCGATGCGGCCGGTGCGCGGATTCAGCAGCAGATCCACCGTGTCCTGGGACCACGGGCCGTGCCACGGGCTCTTGCCGGTTTCCGAGGTGCGCATGTTCGTCAAGGCGGGCTCGAAGGGGAGCCAGCCCGTGGTCGACACCAACTGGAGGTAGCGCCACGTTTTGCGGAGCGGCTCGAATCCGCCGTGGCACCGGGCCACGACGACGAATGCACCGCCCACCAGGAGCGGGGTGGGCTCCACCGGCTTGGCCCATTCGGGCAGATCCTGCTTGGTCTCGTGCCACGTGCGGCCCTCGTCCTTCGAGTAGCGCACCCAGATGGTGTCCGCGATGCGCTCCGTTCCGTCCTCATTGCGCCCGGCCGACTGATGGCCTAGCACCACCAGGCCGTACTCGGGATGCTCGATGAGCCGCGGGCCGTTGTTCGTCACGGGCCCCTCGAGTTGCTCGCCGCCGAACGCGCCCGGCACGTGGCGCCACGACTCGCCCGCGTTGTCGGAGTGGAACACGCCCTGGTGGGTGACGGCGACGATCAGGCCGCTCTGCGTGGTGCCGATGGCGTTGCCGAACCCCGTGCGGCAGCCCTCGGTTCGGTGTTTGACGACGCTGCGCAGATCGACGGGCGTTGTCCACGTGGCCCCGCCATCTGTCGAGCGCACCACGACCACCGAGCTGCTATGCTCATCCCTCGCCGCCGATCCGCCCCAGTGCTGCGGGATCCGGTGGTATAACACCACGATGGCGTCGTCTGCCCGGGTGGCCACGGGCCAGCCGAAATGATCGTTCGGGCCCAGCCAGAATTCGCCCTCGGGCAACACGACCGGCGCGATCTCGAGGACGCCTTCCTTCAGCCGGGGCGGCTCGGCTTCCTCGATATTGAGCAGGTAGTCGGCGAGGGGCACGGCCGGCGCGGGTTGGGCCTCCTCGGCGCACAAGGCCGGGCACAGCCCGAGTGCGATGAACAGCCCGGCGCCCATCCGCGCGAAATGCCCACAGGTTTTCATCTTGCCCGCAATCCTCCGTTCCGGCCAAGCCCCGGTTTGCCCGGCCTCAGCTTACCAGGAGCGCGGTGCCGCACGCACGCATTTCCGTACGGCCAGTCGGCGTCAGGCCCGCGAGACGGACTGAATCGCGTCGCGTACGGCGGCCCAGTCGAGTTCGTGGGGCATGCGGTTGCCCGATGCGGCCAAGGCGGCCGCGGCGCCGGCCGCTTCGCCCATGGCGACGGCGTTGCCCGTGACGCGGTAGCTCGAGTGGGCGAGGAAATCGCCGCTGATGCACCGGCCCGCCGTGAGCAGGCCGTCCACGTCCCGGGCGATCAGGGCGCGGTAGGGGATATCGTAGGGTTTGGCGCGCACCTTCTCGTGCATGATGCCCTTCGTCTTGGCGGGACTTGTCGAGTGCACATCCACGGAGAATGTGGTGCGGCACACGGCGTCGTCGTGGCGCTTCCCGTCGATAAGATCCTGGGCCGTAACGGTATACCTGCCGTGGATGCGACGCCCCTCGCGCACGCCGATGTGTTCGGCCGTAGCCACCACCTGCACGCCGGCCCAAGGCTCGCCCAAGGCGCGCAGGCCGGCCACGAGGGCGTGCACTTCGGCACGGCCGCGGAGGGTGGCCTGAGAGATGGCGTCCGCGTCCGTGGCCGGCACGCCGTATTCGTGGTTGGCCATGAGGCAGAAGAGGCCGTCGCGGATACAGAACATCGTAGGGCGGGCGTACGAAGGATCGAGGCCCGCCCGGCGCATCTCGGCGAGGAGGCGATCCTTGGCCGCGCCGTGGCCGCCCGCCTCGGGCAGGTTGCACACGAAAGGCGCCACCGCCTCCCGGCGGATCCCGGCGAGCAGGCCAATCATGCTGAGGGGTTGCGTTTCGCCCGAGCCTTCCCGGCCCACGTCGAACCCGCACCCGGCCAGGGTCGCCAGGTCGCCGTCGCCCGTCGCGTCCACGAACACCCGGCCGCCAAAGGCCCGCCGGCCCGATTTCGACTCGGTGATCGCCAAGGCGAGCCGGTTCTGGCCGCCCCGGGCCGCCGCGACCGCCCGGGTGTGGAGGTGTACCGTCACGCCCGCGTCGAGGCACATCTGGTCGAGGAGGAGCTTCATGGCCTCGGGGTCGTAGCATTTCCGCTCGTAATGGGCCAAGGCCCCGCGCCGATCCAGTTCGGCCAGGATCTCGGCCATGATGCCGCCCTTGTTGGACGCATCGAGGATCCAACTCAACAGGCCGGCCGTCCAAACCCCGCCCAGACAACCATTTACCTCGATGAGGCGCGTCTTCGCGCCGAGCCGGGCCGCGGTGACCGCCGCGGCCACGCCTGCCGGGCCGCCGCCGGATACCACCACGTCCGCCTCGGGCTCGATCGGAACCTCCTGGGCCGGTTCTTCGTACACCTCCATGGCCTTGCCTCCGGCGCTCCCTGCGCTCCGTGCGGCGTCGCCGGGCGCCGGCTCGACCGCCGGCCCGGCCGCCCCCATGGCCACCGCCCCGGCACCCGACAACATGAACGTCCTGCGCGCAATCTCACCGGTCATCGATGTAATCCTCTGGCTTGGGCCTTCTCACGGTCACGGGGAAAGAGGCAATAATCCAGCTTTAAAAGCTCTATTTGTATATTTGGGCTCAGTATATTGATCTTATTCTGAATCTAAATGTCATTTATCCGTCACTTTCTCTGCGATAAGTCGGGCTACCTTATCCCGTTGGGCGTAGACGACGGCCGGGTCGCGGGTGAAATCGGTGAGGCTGGTGGTCACGGGCGGGCAGGCTGCGCGGCCGGTTTCGACATCGCCCGCGGCCTCACTCAGGAGCCAGAGGTATTCGTAATCCTCGAGGCCGTCGCGGATGTTGGCGAGGCGGATGCTGCCGAAGGGGCCGTCGGGGCCGGCGTAGAGGAGGCGGCCGTCGCCGTACACGCGCGCCCACCAGCCGGTGCCGCCGCCCGAGAGTTCCCAGTCCAGGAGAGGGCCGGCGGCGGGGTCGATGGGGCGGTCGTTGTGGGGGCGGCTCCAGATACTGAGGCCCCAGTAGAGCAGTCCATCCATCTTCTGGTGGTAACACTGCCACCAGAGGACGCGGGACTCGATGAGGGGATGCTCAAGCATCCAGTTTGCATAGGGATAGCGCGGTCCGCAGCACACGTAGGCCCAAACCTCGAGCCCGGTGGCCCGGCATCGTTCCGCGGCTTCGAAGTCGTAGACGGACGTGAGGGGGCAGTTCCAGTCGACGTTGAGGTCGCGCATGGCGGCGGGATCCTGCGGGATCTTGGCCGTGGTGAAGGTGGGAATCTCCGGGTACCGCTCCTTCACCATGCCGAAGTACTCGCGGATGATGGGGAAGAAGTCGTCGCCCCGTTCGTCGAAGGTGTAGATGTAGGCCTTGCCGGCCAGGCCGGCATCGCGGAGCGCGGCCACGTAGGGGTCGAGGCGGGCGATGAGGCGCTCCTTGAACGCAGTGGTGTAGGTTTCCTTGTCGCTGAAGCACACCCAGGGCCGGTCGCCGCGTTCCTCGACCATGTTCAGGACGTTGAAGGCGTTCAGGCCGCGGTCGCGGTAGTGGAGCAGGTCGTCGATAACGGGGGGGGCGGTGCGCGAGATGTCGTCGGGATTGAGGCGGTGGCGGAGCACGTAATCGCCATAGCGGCGGCGGATCTCGGGGGAAAGGGGCTTGCCGTAGACCCGTTCGAGGTAACCGTCCATAAGGGCGAAGGCGGTCTTCAGATGGCCGGTTTCGGGCAGGCTGAATCCGTACACGGTCGCGCGAACGGCCACTTCGGCCGGTGGCGCACCGGCCGGGCGGAGGGTGAGGGTGCCCGCGTATTCGCCCGGGGGCGTGCCGAGCGGGGCGTATACCGTGACCCAGAGGGCCTGGGTGAGATCGGGGCTAAGCCCAAAGGATTCAACGGGTAACAGGGCGTCGGGATACCAGCCCGAAGTGAGGGCGGGGTTGGCCGGATGCTGGTTGATGTCCTTGACCGCGACATAGCCGACTTGGTGCCACTCGATACACTCCCGCGGAATCTGGGCGCCGTTGGCCTCGCACGCGAGGTCGGACAACTCGACGTGGACGTCGCCGATTGACGCGTCCGATGCGGCGCATAGGGCCACCTGAAAGCTCTCGTACTCGTGGCCGGCCAGGGCGATCCGGGCTTCGGGCGCAGCGAGGGCCTCGGCTGAAGGCGGCAGGGCCTGGGGCATGACGCGCCGCATGGCGGTCTCCGTCCACACCGCGTAGGGGCGTTCCGGGCCGGCTGCGGACGGGGCGGGGTCGAGGCCCACCACCTGGGTCTGCGCCTCGCCGAGGTACGTGTCCCGGGCCTCGATGATGAAGCGTGGCGCCGCGCCTTCCGCCAGGGGGCCAGGGGCAAACAGGGCGCGGATGGGCAGGGCGTCGCCCGATTGCTGGGCGACGACGCGGCCGCCGGCTTCGAGGGCGACGCGCCACGACGCGGGTAGCGAGGCCGATGCCGCAATGCCCACGCTCCCGGGCCCGAACAGGCCGTGGACCACGCGCGCCTCCCGCAGGTCGAACGGGGCGAGAGTCACCTCGATATCGTCGAACCAGACGGTGCCCTTGGCGTTACGGAACAGGACGAACAGCTCGATGCGCTTGACGGGCCGGGCCACGTCGAACACGAGTTCCGTGGGTTGCCAGTCGTGGGTGCCGGGTTTGAACGCGGCGATCCGGCCCCAAAGCGGGGTGCCGTCGTCGTAGTGGAGGTCGAGGTAGACGTCGTAGTCCCGGCCGACCTCCGCGTCGACCGCCCTGCTCCAGCCGGCCACGCGGAAGGGGTGTTGGATGGGTGGGTCGAAGTCGATAACCTGCCGCGCGCCGTGTGTCTCGCCCAAGGCGTCGGCGCTGCACCGGATGGAACGCGAGCCGGAATGGGCCACGGCGGGGTCGAT
>JAFGTL010000228.1 GCA_016934125.1 Candidatus Hydrogenedentota bacterium | reverse complement strand
TTGGCGTCCTCGCGCGCGTTGCCGCCGTTCTGCCGCGGGCGCTCGGGAGCGGGCCGGCCTGCCGCGGGTTTCCCGTCGGCCGGTTCGCCGACGGTGTTGCCGGCGGTGATGGCGATGCGTCTGCCGCAGGACGGGCACACGCCCGTCTTGCCGACAGCGGAACGGGGCACCTTCATGCGCTCACCGCAGTCGCAGGTCAGAATCAGCTTCCGCATAGCATCCTTCTCCAGGAACTGTGCAGCGGGCCGTTCCGACGGCCTGTCGCCGCCGGGGGGCCGCGCGTGTCCTACTCGCGCCCCAGGAAACGGAGCAGGCTGTCGAGCATCTCCCCTTGTTCCTCTTGGATCGCCTGTTCGACCACCTCGGGCTTCACCGTCGAGGCGCCCTCTTCCGGGGCCGGCTCATCATGCCCGGCACGGGGGGAGTCGGCGGCCGTGACGGCCCGCTTCTCCTCGGTGGCGGTGCGCACGTGGTCGAGCTCGTCCTTCAGGCGGGCCACCTCGTGGACGAGGTCACGGGCCCGCTCATTGGCCTCGGACGCCGAGTCGGCATCGATGCGTACTCGGGCCAGTTCCGATCGCAGCCGCTGCACCTCGGCGGCGAGTTCCGAGCGGGCCGCGCGCTCTGTAGCCATCCATTCGGCCACGTGGGCCGCCTGTCCTGCCGGGGCCTCTGTGTCCGGCGCTTTCCCCGCCGTCGGCGGCGGTTCCCCTTGTTTGCGGGGCCGGGTTTCGTCCCCGGGGTCGTGGCGACGGCCCTGCCGGGAGGGCCTCAGGCCGACGTCCGGGGGAACGAACACCACGCGCCTGCAGGCATCGCACCATGCGTGGCGGCCTGAGTGCCCGGCGGGCACGGCGAGCCTGCCGCCGCAATACGCGCAATCGAAGTCGATCATCGTCGTATCTGATGGCATCACAAGCCTATACGGGTTCGAAGCCCGGGGCACTCCCGCTCTATTCGGCGTCGAGATAGTGGCCCGACACTGGGGAACTGGCCAGAATCGGGTTATTCTACCATGGATTGGGCGGCAGGCCAAAGGAAATTATTGACAAATGCGCGGTAGCCGCAGTCTGGCCGCGCCGCGGCTCCGGCGCTGGCCGGCGTCAGTTGTACGATTTCACCCCGGGCCAGATTTCCTCAAGGGGGGCCTTCAGGCCGCGACACAGGTAGAACACCTGCCCTCGCTCGTAGGGCATGGCGAGTCCGGCATTGTCGTTGCGGCCCGCGAGTCGCACGTCCTCGTACACCTGTTCGAGGGCCTCTCTGCGCCGTTCGGACACGACAGCGATGAGCACCTGCCCGGTTGCGTGGCCGGGCCCCCAGATGTAGTAGGTGTTGTGCCCGCTGATGGCGGGAGGCAGGCCGTGGGCGGGCCCGTAGAAGTCGATGGCGGCCGCCTCGCCGTAGTTGGCGGTGAAGATGGCGCATTGGGCGCGATCTTCGGGGGGCAGGCCGTGGTAGACCTTCGCCACGGACTCCACCATGGCCTCCCAGCCGAATTGATCGGCGAAATGCTGCGGCAGCTCGGTTTCCGTTACCTGTTCCGTGGTGACGCCGGCATTGACGCCGATGGCCGCGGTGTACTTCAGCAACGCCGGCACCGGGAGTACGGCCATGGCCAAGGGGGCCAGGGCCGCGCCCGTAAGGGCCAGGATCGCCAGATAGACGCCTGCGAACGCCCTGCGGGCGGGGCGCATACACCACCGCTCGATGGGAACGGCGCCAGCGGCGAACAGGATCGGGAATGCGGGCGAGAGGAAGTAGAACTTCGCTTTGAGCGCGAAGAACATGGCGTACATGACCACGAAGAACCATGCCAGCACGCGAAAGCGCTTGCCTTCCGCGTCCATGAAGCAACTCCAGAGCCCGAGCAGCCAGATGGGGAGCGTCAGGGGATGGACGGTGAGGATCTGCATGTAGAGCCACTGGAGGAAGCCGGCCTGGACGGTCTTGCCTCCTGCGCCGTATTGCCGCATGAACTCGATGGTGCACCAGTCATGGGTGGCCAGCCAGATGACGAACGGGGCGAAGAGCGCCGCGGCGATGGCGCCGCCGATCCAGATCTCCTTGCGGAGAAAGTCCTTGCGATACGACGTGAGCAGGAGCGCGATGATGAGCCCGACCCCGAAGAAGCCCATGGTGAGTTTGTTCATCAACCCGAGGCCGGCCCACAGGCCGAACCAGTACCACAGGCGGGCGTTGCCGGTTTGGATTCGACGGATGAGGATGTAGAGGCAGAGGGCCCAGAACAACTGATCGAACGAATTCATGGTCATCAGGGCGTTGTTGGCCATGAAGATGGGGCCGAGGAGGACGCAGAGGGCGGCCAGGCCTTGGGCGAGCCGTTTGCCGCCCATCTCGCGGGCCATGAGGCCCGTCAACACGACGAGGGCGGCGTGAACGAGGGCGGGCGGAAACCGCAGGGCGAACAAGGAGTGGCCGAGGAGCAGACGGGTGATGTACACGGCCAGGGCGGTGAAGGGTGGTTGTTCGACGTAGCCCCAGGCGAGCCGCTCGCTCCACTGGATGTAGTACAGTTCGTCGCGGAAGAAGCCGTAGCGGAAGTTGACGGCGCAATGGGCCGCCAATGCCACGGCCCCGAGTAGCAGCAGCAATGCTGTGTCCCCGGGGCGGCAGGGCCGAGAGGGTGTTTCGTGTGGTGCCGGTGTGTTCATGTGTCCTGGCTCCCCCCATGCGGAACGAGGCACGGATATCCATTCGCCTGTCCATTCACCCGCAGCATCGTATCACATCTCCCTCGGAGCCAGCCGCAAAGACAGAGCTCATGCGTCGGGGCCCGGCCTTGAATGCGGCCACAGCCCCCGGCGTCGAGGACGGGGCATACAGGCCACCAAGCATCCCGGGATGCCCGGGGCGCACGGGGGCGTGTCTCGCCCTTACAGGGCTCGCTGCAATGCGGCGTCCAAACCCAGGCCGTTGGCCTGGGCTGTTATGCGCGCGCCCTTCGGGCGCGTTGCCCTTCGGGCGCGTGCGCGCCCTTTGGGCGCGTGGGAAGAACGCTGCGCGTTCTTCTGCGCTGGCTCCGTGCGCGGCTCCGCGGGCGTCAGTCCCGCCTTTTTCCGAGGCGGGGCTTGACACAGGAGTCCCGAATCCCCCTCTCGGCAGTGGGCATCGCCTTTGCGGCTCCGGATACGAACATCGGGGACACCTGAGGTGTCTTCCGTGTCCC
>JAFGTL010000227.1 GCA_016934125.1 Candidatus Hydrogenedentota bacterium | reverse complement strand
GTCCCCAAACACACCACCCTGGCCGTGCCGCCCACCCCCGTCCGGCAGGAGCCCGCCTTCTTTTCCCGGCTGTTCAGCGGGTTGAGGGGCGGCGCCCAGACCGATTGGGCCCGCCGCAACCGCATGCGCGGCCGCGTGCATTTTCATCATAACCTCCTCAACCTCTTCCCTCCCGAGACTTACACGGCCACCCATCCGGAGTTCTTCCCCGTTCAGAACGGCCAGCGATTCCTGCCCCCGACGAACGACACCCACGCGTGGCAGCCCTGCTTCACCGCGCCTGGCATCGTCGAGGAGGCGGTGGCGAATATCACGCGGTATTTCGAGCAGAACCCCGATGCCGCCTCTTACTCGCTCGGCGCCAACGACAGCAGCGGCTACTGTTCCTGCGATGCGTGTCTGGCCCGCATTCCGGGCGACAGGAACTTCCTCAACCGGATGGACTACTCCGATCTCTACTACGACTGGACAAACCGCGTCATCGCCGGCGTGGGCGAGACGTATCCGGACAAGTGGTTCGGGTGTCTCGCCTACAGCGAAGTGGCCGCACCGCCCCGGAATGTCGACGTCCATCCCCGCCTCATCCCCTTCATGACCTACGATCGAATGAAGTGGATCGATCCCGAAATCCGCGCCACGGGCGAGGAACTCACCCGGGCGTGGCACGAGAAGAGCCCCGTTCTCGGCTGGTATGACTACATCTATGGCAGCCCCTACTGCCTGCCCCGCGTCTGGTTCCACCACATGGCCGACTACTACCGCTTCGGCCATGCCAACGGCGTGCGCGCCCTCTACGCCGAGGCCTACCCGAACTGGGGCGAGGGCCCCAAGCTCTACGTGTCCCTGAAGCTGCAATGGGATCCCTCCCGGGACGTGGACGAGCTACTCGATGAGTGGTTCGTGCGGTGCGTCGGCGCCGAGGCCGCGCCCTATCTCGCGAAGTACTATGCCCACTGGGAGGACTTCTGGACGCGCCGCATCCTTGATTCCGCCTGGTTCTCGAAGGGCGGCCAGTATCTCAGTTTCCACACCATCCGTTACCTGCACGATATCGACCTCGACGAGATCCGGGAGAGCCGTACGCTGCTGGAAACCGCCCTCGCCAAGGCCCAAACCGACAAACAGAAGGCCCGGGCCGCGCTCCTTCTCCGCGCATTCGAGTACTACGAGGCAACGGCCTACGCCTGCAAAGCGGCCGTGCCCCCCGGTGGCGGTCCCATGGAATCGGAGGAGGCCGGATTGGCCTTCCTTGACGGCGTCGAGGAAGGGCTGGCCTATGCAGTGAAGCGAAGGCGTCTGGCTCTCGACGAGTTCCCCACCGATCCCGTCCTGGTGCATCCAATCCCCATGACGCAGAGCTCCGACCTTCAGAAGGATGCTCTGGCCGGGGGCCTCTGGGCGGTCTATGACGTTGCCGCGGCCGCGGACGGGCCGCTCCGGCAACGGCTTCGCACGCTGGCCCGCGAAGCCGAATCGCCCGGCCTCCAAGCGGAGGCCGCGGCGTTGCTTGCCTTGGCTGAGGGCGGCCTTGAACCCCTGACCACCAATCCCGGCTTCGAGGCCGGCGACGGCCCGGCCGCCGACGGGTGGTCATGGTGGGTGAAGTGGGGCGTGGGCTCGATGCGGCGCACTGACGCCACGGCCCGCAGCGGCGCCTACTCGTGCCTGTGCGACGGCATGAAGCGGGGCGGCCCTCACCAGACTCGCGACATCACCCCCGGCACCTACGCCCTCACGTGTTTCGTCTATGCCCCGGACGGGCAGGCATCGGACGGCACAGTCCAGTTGTCGCTCACCCTCCGCGACGCCGACGGGAAGGACTTGCCATCGGCCTCAACGAAGATCGTGCCCCGTGCCGGACGGTGGACGGGCCTCGCCGTGGTCAGCCGCGTTCCGGAAGGCGCGGCGGCCGCCGTCAGGCCCATCGTCATTGTGGACGGCTTCGAGCCCGGCCAGAAAGTCTACGTCGACGACGTTGAACTGTACCGCCTCGATGAATAGGCCTCGAACGGCCGGTTTGACCTCCCGCCGTGCGCGTGGTAGTTTTGCCGCCGTCTTTGCGGCGCTGGCCCGTGGCCGGCCCGGTGCAACACAGGAGGAACCCGGATCATGCGTTTGCTCATCTGTGCTCTTCTCGCGTCCGCTCTCGCCGGCACCGCCCACGGCGCGGGCTCGCTCACGCTGGCGGCCAAGGGCGCATCGGACTACGTGATTGTCGTAGCGGCCGACGCGATCGCCCCGGAGGTCACCGCCGCTCGCGAGCTCCAGGATCATCTCGAGTTCGTCGCCGGCGTCCGCCTGCCCATCGTGAACGAGGACGCGGCGCCCGCCGATGCCAAGCTGATTGTCGTCGGGCCCAACGCCCGGTTCCGCGCCGCCTTTCCCGAATTCGACCTCGCGTCCCTCCGCCATGACGGCATCTTCATCCGAACCGCCGGCGACTCGCTCTTCCTCGCCGGCGATCGGCCCCGCGGCACCCTCTATGCCGTCTACACCTTCCTCGAAGATGTCGTCGGTTGCCGCTGGTGGTCGGCGACGGAAACCCATATCCCGTCGCGGGACACGCTCCGGATCCCGGATCTCGCCCTCACCTATGTTCCGGCCCTCCAGTGCCGCGAAGCCTTCTACCGCGGCGCGTTCGACGGCATCTACGCCGCCCGCTCGAAGTGCAACGGGCATTTCGAGAAGATCCCGCCCGAATACGGCGGCCACTACACCATTCTCGGCTGGTGCCATACCTTCAACCAGCTTCTGCCCCCCGACATCTATTTCGCCGATCACCCCGAGTGGTATAGCGAGATCGACGGCAAACGCGTCGCGGAGCGTAGCCAGCTCTGCCTCACCAATGAGGAAATGCGCGCCGAGTTCGTCAAGAAGGCCCTCGAATGGATCCGGAAGGATCCCGAATCGGGCATCATCAGCATCAGCCAGAACGACTGGCACGGCCAGTGCCAGTGTGCGAAGTGCCGCGCCGTCGAGGAGGAGGAAGGAACGGCGTCCGGGCCCCTGATCCGGTTCGTGAACGCCGTTGCCGAGGAGATCGAGCGGGAGTTCCCCGATGTCCTCGTCGAAACCCTCGCCTACAGCTACACGCGCGAGGCGCCGAAGCTCGTCAAGCCGCGCCGGAACGTCGTCATCCGGCTGTGCTCCATCGAGTGCTCCTATTCCCAGCCGTTGGCCACCGGCCCCCAGAACGAGACGTTCAGACGCGACATGGAGAACTGGAGCGCCGTTGCCAACCAGCTCTACATCTGGAACTACGTCACCAATTTCCGCAACTACATCCTCCCGCACCCGAACCTCCGCGTGCTCGCCCCCAATATCCGCTTCTTCATCGAGCACAACGCCATCGCCCTGTTTGAGCAGGGCGATTCCGGCTGCTCGTGCAGCGATTTCCCAGAACTCCGCGCCTGGCTCCTCGCCCACCTCATGTGGGATCCCTCCCGCGACGAGAATGAACTCATCCGGGAGTTCATGAACGGCTACTACGGCCCTGCGGCCAAGCCCCTCCTCAAGTACATCGAGCTCATTCACGACGCCGTCGAGGAATCCGGCGCCTACCTCCGCTGCTACATGGGCGACACCGCGGCCTGGTTCCCCCTCGCCGCCGTCAACCGCGCGACGCGCCTGTTCGACGAGGCCGAGAAGCGCGTCGCCGCCAACCCGGCCCTGCTCAAGCGCGTGCGCCGCGCCCGCATGCCCCTGAACCACGTGTGGCTCAACCGATACCATAGGCTGAAACGGGAGGCCCGCATCGAGAACCGCCCGTTCCTGGGGCCCGACGATCCCGTTGCGTTCGCCCGTGATTTCATTGAGCAGGCGCATGCCTCCGATGTGGGCAGTTGGCGCGAGGGCGCCCCCTTCGAGCAGTACGAGCCCCTCCTTCTCATGCAGTTCCGCCCGCCGGGCCCGCCGCCCGAAGCCTGCAAAGGCCTGTCCGAAGACGACTACGTAGACGTGCAGGACAACGCCCTCTCCTTCTACCGCTATGGGGATTGGGTGACGATTGTCGACGATGGGAAGGCGTCGGACGGCAAGGCGGCCCGCATGCCGGGCGGACACAACGAATGGGCCACCCAGTGTCCTGTGCCGCCCGAAGCCATCGGCTCCGGCCCGTGGCGGTGTTGCGCCGCCGTGCGGTGCAGCGTGAAGGCCCAGGAAGGCAATGCGTTCCACGCGGGCGTGTATGACACCGTCAATCGGGCAGGCGTAGCCAGCACGATCGTGCCCATCGCGGATGTGGCCGACGGCGAGTACCACGTCCTGGATCTGGGCGCCCACGAACTGCGTGAGGGCATGTACTTCTGGCTCTCACCCCTCAGGAATCCCGATCAGGTGGATGCCGTTTTCGTCGATCGCGTCTACTTCATGCGTGAGAAGTGATCGGCCGGCACGGTATCTCCCGGGGGAGCTATCCCGGCGCGGGCTCCGTCGCCGGATGTGCTGGTGTGGCCGGAACCATTGCGTATGAGGTCGAATCCCGATGAATCGCCTTAACAGAACCGCCCTGTTCGCCTTACTCCTGTTCGCATGCCCTCTGGCTGCCGTTGCCCAGGATTCCGCCGACGCGGCCGAGTCCGAACTGCACGCCCGGCTCGGCACGCTCGACTGGGCCGTAGTCGCCCTCTACGCCCTGGGCATGCTGGCCATCGGCTTCTACTACTCGCGCCGCGCCACCACCTCGGACGAGTACTATCTCGGCAACCGCAAGATGAAGCCCATCATGGTGGGCCTCTCGCTCTTCGCCACGCTCATCAGCACGATCTCCTATCTGGCCGTGCCGGGCGAGATCATGGCCAAGGGCCCGGTTACCATGCTCTATATCGCCGCGATTCCCATCGTCTACCTCGTCGTCGGCTTCCTCCTCATCCCGCACATCACGAGACTGCCCGTCACCAGCGCCTATGAACTCCTCGAGAGCAAGTTCGGCCGCGGCGTACGCCTCTTCGGTTCGGCCATCTTCATCCTGATCCGGCTGGTGTGGATGGGCCTGATCGTCTTCATCTCGGCCCGCATCGTCGTCCGCGCCGTCGGGCTCGAGCCGGACAAGATCCCCTACGTCGTGTTCCTCCTCGGCGTCGTCACTGTCGTCTACTCGTCCATGGGCGGACTCCAGGCCGTTGTCCTCACCGACGTCATCCAGTCGGGCATCCTGTTCGGCGGCGCCCTCACCTGCGTCATCATTGTCACCGTCAAGATGGGCGGCTTCGGCTGGTTTCCTACCGAGTGGTCGCCCAACTGGGATACCCAACCCCTCTTCAGTTTCGATCCCACCGTCCGCGTCACCGTAGTCGGCACCATCCTCTCCACCATCATCTGGTGGATCTGCACGGCCGGCTCCGATCAGATGGCCATCCAACGCTATCTCGCCACCCGCGACTCCAGAGCGGCCCGGCGCGCCTTCCTCT
>JAFGTL010000226.1 GCA_016934125.1 Candidatus Hydrogenedentota bacterium | reverse complement strand
TCCTGCTCATCAACACCAATGGGATCATCACGTTCGCGAACAAGCGCTTCCTGGACATGACGGGCCTTGCCGAGAGCCAGGTGCTCGAGCAGAACAGCCTGGAACTCGCCAAGCGTCTGAAACTGGACGCCATGCTCCCCCACATCGAGCGGCGGCAGAAGGGCGTCGCCTCCGAATACCGGCTCGACTGGGAAGTGGGCGGAGGGCGCCGCCAGTTCTGGATCAGCGGCTCGCCCATCTTCAACCGGCGGGGGCGCCACGCCGGGACAATCGCCACCATTCGCGACATCACCGAGCAGTACGAGTTGTCCCAGCGGCTGGAACGCTACGCCGAAGGCCTCGAACAGATCGTCGAGGAACGCACCCGGCAGCTTCACGAGTCCGAGGGCCGGCTTCGCGACCTCCTCGTCCACATGAACGAAGGGTTTCTCACCGTCGATGCCGGGTTTCGGATCCGGTTCGTCAACGAGCGGATCTGCGCCCTCCTCCAGGCCGATCGGGGGGATCTGCGTGGACGCGATCTATTCGATTTCGTCGAGCCGGCCAGCCGGGGCAAGCTGGTGCAGTTGTTCGACCTTGCCGATTCGCAGGGCGAATCCCGTGCCCATCAGGAAGTGCACCTTGTCCGGGGCCGGGGCGTGCCCATGCCCGCGCTCGTGGCCGTAGCTCCCATCGCGGGCAGTCACGAGGACGGCGAGCGGCTCTCGCTCGTGATCACCGACCTTCGCGAACAGAAACACATGCAGCACCAGCTTGAGTTGCGCGCCCGCGAACTCGAAGACGCCAACGAAGAACTGCGTATGCTCGATCGGGCCAAGGATGGCTTCCTGACCAACGTGAGCCACGAACTCCGGACACCGCTCAGCACGGTGCGGGGGTACGTCGAGATGCTCAGCAGCGGCAGCCTCGGGGCGATCCACGGATCCCAGCGGGGCGCCCTGCAGGTGATGGGCCGCAATATCGAACGGCTCGGCACCCTCATCGAGGAAATGATCGAGTTCAGCCGGATGGAAACCCGCGGCCTCAACCTCGTCTACACCTTGTTCGACATGGCCAAGGTCGTCGAGGAGTGCATGGCGTCTGCCAAGCCTGACATTCTCGCGCGCGAACTCAGCACAAGCATCCATGTGCCCGACGACATGCCCCCGATCTGGGGCGACAGGAAGCGGATCAGCCAAGTGCTCACCATTCTGCTGTCCAACGCGATCAAGTTCAGCCACAAAGGCGGCATCATCCAGGTGCACGCCAGTACCTCCGGCGAGGACACCGTGTCTGTGGCCGTAACCGACACCGGCATTGGCATCGAACCCGAGTACCGCAAGCGCGTGTTCGACAAGTTTTTCCAGGTTGACAGTTCCTTGGCGCGCCGTTACCAGGGCGCCGGCATCGGACTCTCCATCGCCCGGAACATCGCCCTGGCCCATCGCGGCCGTGTCGACCTCGACAGCGTGGCCGGCCAAGGCAGTACCTTCACCCTCGTCATGCCCGGATCGGCCTTCCACCCGGGGCACCAGGGGCCTCCCGTCGATGTCCTGGCCGGCCTCGACGCGCTCGTCGCCGCCGAAGACCCCGAATTCTCCGGGGCCGTCGGGCAGGCGCTTACCTCGGTTGGCTGCCGCGTGCGCACCACCGACAAGGGCCACGAGGCCGTCCGGCTCGCCATCGAGGAGCAGCCCGACGTGGTGCTCGTCGACGAGGTCGTGGGCGAACTCAGCGGGGTGGCCGCCGCGTCGCGGCTCCGCCGCGATCCGCGCACCATGGGCCTGCCCGTAATCCTGTTCTCGGGCGACACGGGCGCTTCGCAGCAGGAGGAAGTCATGCTGGACGGCGTCCTGTACGCACTCCCGAAGCCGTTCACGCCGGACGCGCTTCTGACGAGAATCCACCAGGTTTGTCTGGGCGCGGGGGAGACAAGACCGCCCGAACCTCCCCAGCTTCCTGCGGCCGAAGAGAAAGATCACCCAAACGTCCTCGTCGTCGACGGCGATGCCGACCTGCTGGAATGGCTCGAAGCCGCACTGCGACACCGCCGGATCGCCTGCCGGTGCAGCACCGACCTCCAGCAGGCCCTGGCCGCCGCTGCGGAATCACGCCCCGACCTCATCTTCATCGACGTGGACGCCCCGGACGAGAATGACGAAGACGTGGTCGACGCGCTGCGCGGCGCGCAGTGCACCCGGGACGTCCCCATCTACCTGCTAACCGGGCTGCCGGGCGAACTCCCCGGCGATCATCAGGCCCACGTGGCCGGCGTGCTGCACAAGCCATTCTCGATCAAGGAAATCGCCGACATTATCCTCACCGCGCGCTGAGCCCCCAGGCCTTGCACTGCTCGGGCCAATCCCGTATACTGATGCTGGCCGTGAAGGAGAGGTCGTCCATAACACGTTCTACAAAGGGGACTTGGCGATACACACCATGAGGATTCCCTGCCGTTTCTGCCGTATTCAGCCTGCCGTTCTTGTTTCCCTCGTCTTGTTGATGCTGCCGGGCATCGCGTACGGTGCCAGTGCCCCGGCCTGCGCATCGTCGATCTGCATCATTGCGGATACCGGCGTGATCGTCTCGGAGCAAGCGCCCGACGAGCCGCGCGCTCCCGCCAGCATGGTCAAGATGATGCAGATGCTGCTCGTCGCGGAAGGGCTCCAGAACGGCCTCTGGGAGCCCGAAGCCAAGATCGCGATCTCCGGGGAGGTGCAGGCCATCGGCGGCGCGCAAGCCTACCTGAAGGCCGGCGAAGAGTGGACGCTCGCCCAACTCATGGGCGCAGTCAGCGTGTGCTCGGCGAACGACGCCGCCCTCGCCATCGCTGAAGGGCTCTGGGAGAGCGAGGACGCCTACCTCCAAGCGGCCAACGCCCGCGCCGTCGAACTCGGCATGCAGAGTACCGTGCTCTACAGCCCCCACGGCCTGCCCCCTTCCAAGGGGGAGGAACAGGATGTCACGACCGCCCGCGACCTGGCCATCCTGGCCAGGCAATGCGTCGGGAATCCCCTCGTGATGGAATGGGTAGGACGCGAGGAATTCGCGCTGCGCGACGGCGATCCGGCCAAGTCCAACACCAACAGGCTCCTCACCCGGATGGACGGCTGTGATGGCCTCAAGACGGGCTATACCCAAGCGGCCGGCTATTGCCTCGCCGCGACGGCCGTACGCGACGGGCTCCGCCTGATCGCCGTGGTCATGGGATGCGACTCGCTCAACGCCCGGTTCGAGGTAGCCGAGCGGGTGCTCGAGGATGGCTTCGCCAGCGTGCAGAAAGTCCGCCTTATCGCGAAGGGCGAGCGCGTCGATACGCCGGTGTCCGTCGACAACTGCCGGAGGCGCAGCCTGCAACCCGTCGTTGCCGAGGACTTGTGGTCGGCCGTGCCTCAAGACGCGCTCGACAAAGTGGAACTCGTCGCGATGACGCCGCCCCGGGTGTGTGCGCCTCTTCCGGCAGGCACCGAGATCGGCACGCTACAGGCTCAGCTCGACGGCATCGTCCTTGCCTCGGCCCCGCTCCTCGTCCCCCGGGAACTCGACGAGCCCGGCTGGCGATGGAAGATCGAGTATTCCGTGCTCGATCGGCTCGGCGCGGGAAGCTGACGCCCTTCCGCTCAGTCCCGCCCGGCCGCCTTGAGGCTCTCGATCGCCTCGAGATAGGAATCGCTCCCGTAGATGTACGAGCCCGCCACGAGCACGTTCGCGCCGGCCTCGACCACGAGCGGGGCTGTGGTCTGATCGATGCCCCCGTCGACCTCGAGGTCGCGGTCGCCCAGCATATCGCGGACATGGCGGATCTTGGGGAGCATCTCCGGGATGAACTGCTGCCCGCCGAAGCCGGGGTTCACCGTCATGAGGAGCACCATGTCGATGGCGTCCACCAGGAACTCGATTTCGTCGTGGGAGGTGCCGGGGTTTAGCACGAGTCCGGCCTGGCATCCTAACTGCTTGATCTTGGTGATTAACCGGTGCGGATGACGGGCCGCCTCGACGTGAAACGTGATCAGATCGGCGCCGGCGTTCGCGAAGTCTTCCACGTACGCGTCCGGATCGGTGATCATGAGGTGGACGTCCATCAAGACGTTGCAGTAGCGGCGCAAGGCGGCCACCACCGGCGGGCCGATCGTGATGTTCGGCGCAAAATGCCCGTCCATCACGTCAACGTGAATCCAATCCGCGCCAGCCTCGACAACGCCCTCGATCTCTTCGGCGAGCCGGCCGAAGTCACTGGCCAGGATAGATGGTGCGATCTTGAGTTTCGGCACCTGGTATTCCTCCTCCAGAACCGTCATATTTCGTCACAACCGGCTCCGCACTGCCGGAAAAGTAGTACGAACGAACGCGCTCCTCATCGAGATACACGTCGATCGTCGCCTCGTCCCGCATCGGGAACGGCACGCGGATCTTCGTGCCCTGGGTGAAGCGCGGGGGCTGCGCGTCGACGGAGTCCTCGGGACGCGGGAACAGCACGGCCCGGCTGCCGTTCCGTTCCACCAGTTCCATCCGAACCGCCCGGGCCGTCCACGACTGCGGCACCGTGTACTCGACGTATTCCTTACGCCACGCGCTCGGCAGCGAGTCGGAGGGCCGGATCTCGAAGGTCACCGTCTGCCCCTGGCCCACGAGCGATCCGGCTTCGGGCCGCTGCTCGATGACCACGTCGAACGGGGCATCGGCCCGATCCACCATGATGGGAACCGGGTTTACGCCCAGCGGGGCCAGCAGATCCATGACCTCCTGGAGGGAACGGCCCATCAGGTTCGGCATGTAGAGGTTCCGGGGCGATGCGCCCTGGCTGACCAGGAGATGGATCTTGCCGCCCGCCACCAGATCGCGCCCCGGGGGGGGATCCTGCCCGATCACCGTCTCCGAGGGCTCGCGATGGGGAATCCGGGCAATACTGCCCAATCGGAAGTCGTTGCGCTGGATCATGTCGATGGCCGGATCGAGGAGCTTCAGGGTCAGGTTTGGCGCGGGGCGGAAGTCCGGGCCCTTGCTCACGATGGGATAGACGTGGCGGCCCGTGCGCACGACCTTGCCGGCCGGCGGGAGTTGGCTGATCACGTGGTACGGCGGCACCTGATCGTTGGGCCGGGTTTCCTGGCGGCCGATGCTGAGGCCCCGTTCCGCGAGGACATACGAGGCTTCCATGATCGACTTGCCCACGATGTCGGGCACGGTCACATAGCCGCCGCCGGCCGACGCCCGGCTGAACACGTAGTAGCCGGCCCCGGCCATCACGGCGACAAACACCACGAGCGCCACCGTCCAGCGCACCGACCACCAGGTGAATCCGAACACGAATACGGCGACGTTCAGCACGCCTTCCGCAAGCGCGTCAAGAAAAACCCGTCCAGTCCACCTTCGTCGAGGCGTGTCCGGTACTTTCCTGTCTCTGTTTTCCACTGATCCAGCCATTCGGGCCCGTCTTCCGGGACGACGGCGCCCTCGTCCACGATACTGCGCACGACGCCCTCCGTCTCTTCGGAGGACAGCGTGCACACCGAGTACACGATAACGCCTGCATTCTTACAGAGTTGCACGGCCGAGCGCAACAGCGCGCGCTGCGTTTCGGCCAGCCGCGCCGGATCCTCGCGTTTGACGCGCCACTTCAAGTCCGGGTGGCGGCGCAACGTGCCGAGGCCCGTGCAGGGCGCGTCCACCAGCACTCGATCGAACCCCGGCAGCACGGGGGGCTGCGTGCCGTCGGCGCAGGCCACCATGATGCCCGGCGTTGCCAGGCGTTGGGCGTTCTCCACGATGAGGCCCGCCCGCCAGAGGTGGCGGTCGAGCGCGACAATGGCGGCCTTTCCGCGGGCGAGTTCGGCCAGGTGCGTCGTCTTGCCGCCCGGTGCCGCACACAGATCCAATATCCGATCCCCGGCTTCGGGTTCCAACAGGTGGGCGGGCAGCATCGACGCGGGATCCTGGATGAAGAAACGGCCGTTGCCGAACAGCTTGGTTCGCAGGG
>JAFGTL010000225.1 GCA_016934125.1 Candidatus Hydrogenedentota bacterium | reverse complement strand
TAGGTCTTGCACTCGATGAGCGTCGGCCCGAGGCCGGCACGGGCACGCGAGACGGCCTCGGCCGTGGCCGCGTAGACTTCGTCGACACGGTTCCCGTCCACGGTGACGCCGGGGATACCGTAGGCCGTGGCCCGAACACCGATGTCGGACACGGAGGTCGAGCGCGATACGGCAACCGACGTGGCGTACTGGTTGTTCTCGCAGATGTAGATGACGGGCAGTTTCCACAGGGCGCCCAGGTTCAGGCTTTCGTGGAAGGCGCCATTGTTCGCCGCACCGTCGCCGAAGAAGCTGACGGCCACGCGGTCGGTGTTCTGCATCTTCAGGGCCAATCCGAGGCCCGTTGCCAGGGGGATCCCCCCGCCTACGATGCCGATGGTGCCCATGACGCCGACGTCGGGCTTGAACAGGTGCATGGTGCCGCCTTTGCCCCCGCAGCACCCCGTCTGCTTCGCGCAAACCTCGGCGATCATCTCCCGCATGGGCATGCCCTTGGCGATGCAGTGGCCGTGGCCGCGATGGGTGCTCGTGATGCAGTCGTCGCGGCGCAGGTTGGCGCACACGCCGGCGGCGACGGCCTCTTCGCCCTCGTAGAGGTGGGCGGCGCAGGGGACTTTGCCGTTTTTGTACATGATGGCGAGCTGCAATTCGGCTTTCCGCACGCGCAGCATGGTTTCGAGCAGTTGAATCTTGGTTTCAACGTCCATTGTATCGATCTCCCGGCGCCCTAGGCCTTGAGCATAGCGCGGATCGTGTCGGCGATGCGCTCCGTGCTGGGGAACACATAGTCTTCCATGGGCGGACTGAAGGGTATGGTGGTGTGCATGGTGGTGAGTTGGCGCGGCGGGAGCCGCAGGGCATCCATGGCGTTCTCGGCCACAAACGCGACGAGTTCGGAGGCGAAGCCGCAGTAGCGGTAGCCTTCATCCACGACGAGCAACCGCCCCGTCTTACGCACGGAATCCAGGATGGTCTGGCCGTCGTAGGGCATCAGCGTGCGCGGATCGATCACCTCGACGGACGTGCCGTCGTTGGCCATGGCATCGGCGGTCGCGAGGGCGAGGCCCACCATGGCGCCGGTGGCGACGATCGTGAGATCCGCGCCTCCCCGTTTCACGTCGGCGACGCCGAGGGGGATCTCGTAGGGTTCCTCGGGCACCTCGCCGCGCATGTTGAGGAGCAGCTTGTGCTCGAGGTAGACGACAGGGCCGTCGTCGCGGATGGCCGAGACGATCAGGCCTTTCGCGTCATACGGGGTGCTGGGCACTACGACTTTGAGTCCGGGCGTGTTGATATACCACGAGTAGAACGAGCCGGAATGGTGGGCGGCGTTGGATTTGGATCGGCCTGTCGTCATCCGATACACGACGGGGACGTTCACCTGGCCGTTCGAGATATAGCGCAGCTTGGCCGCCTGGTTGCAGATCTGATCCATGGCGAGCATGGAGAAATCGATCCACATCAAGTCGGCGATGGGCCGCATGCCCAGGAGGGCCGCGCCGGCGGCCGTGCCGGCGATGGCGAGTTCCGAGATGGGCGTGTCGCGGGAGCGATCCTCGCCGAACTGGGCGCAGAAGCCCTCCGTCTGCTTGAAGCAGCTTCCATGGGGCCCTACGCCCTCGCCCATGACGAAGACGGAGGCGTCCCGCTCCATTTCCTGGCGCATTCCTTCGCGGAGCGCCTCGACAAAACGAATTCTCCTAGCCATGACAGTCCCTTCTATGCCTCACAGTGGACGCTCTCGATGGCGTGTTCCGAACAACTCAACCCCTCGCCGGGCGTCAACAACCGCACGGCTATGCCCGGGCATTGCCGCGCGCAGGCCTGGACGAAGGCCTCGGGATCGCCGTTGTGCTCCTTGAACATCCAGAAATGACACGGCACGACGAGTCGCGGAGAAATCAACGCCGTGAGTTCGGCGGCCTCGTCGGCGTTGAGGTTGCCGAAGCGGCCGTTGATGCAGGTGAGGAGCACGTCGGGCTTGAGGTCGATCAACGGCTGCATGAGGGGGACGTTGAATGCCGTGTCGCCGGTGAACAAGACGCGCACCTTGCCGAAGTCGAAGAGCAGCGAGAGGGCGGTGGGCGATAATTCGCCGTGATCCGAGCGAGACGCGAAGACACGGATATCGCCCAGCGCATACTGCCCGCCCGGCTCCATCAGGAGGAACTTGTCTGCTGGGATGTCGAGCTTGTCGAACTCGGGGGCACAGGCCTGGGAGCCGGCGAACCGGCAGGCCGGGCAGGTGCGGGCGATGATGGGAAGGGCGTCGATGTCGAAGTGGTCGAGGTGTTCGTGGGAACTGATCACCCAGTCGGCGCGGACATGGCCGGGTTGGATCGGGCTCAGGGAGAGGCGTTTGAAGCCAAACGCCCGCTCGACGACGTTGGAGAGGTAGGGATCCACGTATAGCACCGTGCCGGAGGACGTCTTGAACACGAATCCGGCCTGGGCAAGCCACCAGAGGGCCACCCCGCCTTCGGGGGCCGGTGCCGCCTCGATTTGGGCAGCGAGCGCCTTCATCGCCCGGCCCCGGTTTGGGTTTCGGCGACGACGCGGTTCCGCAGGACGCCGACGCCTTCGATGTCGACTTCGCAGACGTCGCCGGGCTTCAGCAGCAGGGGGGGCGTTCGGGCGATGCCGACGCCGCAGGGCGTGCCGGTGAAGAGGGCCGTTCCGGGCAGGAGCGTCGTGGAGCGGCTGAGGTAGCTCACGAGATAGGGCACGTTGAACACCATGTCTTTCGTCGACTGATCCTGAACGCACTCGTCGTTGACGCGCATGCGGATCCGGAGGCCGGACACATCGATTCCCGTCACGACGAAGGGGCCCATGGGGGCGAAGGTGTCGAAGCTCTTGGCGCGCGCCCACTGGCCATCGCTCTGTTGGCAATCCCGTGCGGACACGTCGTGGCCGCAGGAGAAGCCGAAGACGTAGTCGAGGGCCGTCTCGATCGGTACGTTCCTCGCCGTACGCCCGATGATGGCCACCAGCTCGGCCTCGTAGTCCACCTGGCCGGGTGCGGCGGCCGGGATCACGATGTCATCTTCGTGTGCGGCGAGGGAGGTGGTTGCTTTGATAAAGAGCAAGGGCGCCTGGGGCAGATCGTCGTCTGTCTCGGCGGCATGTTCGCGGTAGTTGCGGCCCACGGCGAGGATATTGGGCGGATCGACGGGCACAAGGTAGCGTTGGATATCGCCGGGCGACACGGTTTCGCCGGCAGGTTCGGGGGCGTCGAACAGCCCGCCCTTCAGCACCTCGATGTCCCCGTTGTCGTGCGCGAGGCCGTAGACGCCCTGCGGATGCCGGGCCGTGGTGAATCGAACGAACTTCATACGACAGGTTCCTTTCGTTGAGTCTGTATCAGACGAGCCGCGACACGGGATCCTTGCCGAGGAGGAAGTCGCGGGCGGCCTCAGCGGCCTTTCGTTGGAGGAGTTCCACGGCCTTCTCGGATACGGAGGCCGCGTGGCTTGTGAGGATAACGTTGGGGAAGGTGCGCAGAGGGCTGCCAGGAGGCAAGGGCTCTTCCTCGAACACGTCAAGCCCTGCGCCGCCGAGGCGCCCGGCCCGGAGCGCTTCCACGAGGGCCGGTTCGTCGACCACGGGGCCGCGGGAGGTGTTGATGAGGATGGCGCCCGGCTTCATCCGGCCGAAGGCCCTGCTGTCCATGAGGTGCGTCGTCTCCGGGAGCAGCGGGCAATGGAGTGAGACGATGTCGGCCTGCTCGATGAGTTCGTCGGACTCGACACGCTTGGCCTGGCATTCGGCGAAAATCGAGTCGTCCACGTAAGGATCGCAGGCGATGATCGAGAAGCCGAGGGCCGAGGCCTTGCGGGCGAGGTTGCGGGCAATCTTGCCGAAGCTGACGAGGCCGAGCGCAAGATCCGTCAGAGCATGGATGGGGCGGAAGGGATTCACCCCCCAGCCGCCCTGGAGGATCTGTTGGTGATCCTGGGGAATGCGGCGGCACAGCGACAGGATCATGGCGAGGGCGTGGTTGGCCACTTCGTCGACGCAGAAGTCGGGCACGTTGGCGGCCACGACGCCGAGGTCGCGCGCGGCATCGAGATCGAAGTTGTTGACGCCGACGCCGTAACGGACGATGCAACGCACGTTCGGCAGCGCTTCGAGGACGCGCCGGGTGACGGGCGCCCATTGCACGAGCAGGGCGTCCGCCTGGCCGCAGGTGCTTATGATGTCGTCCTCGGACTTGCATATCGGCTGGATGAAGTCGAGTTCGAATCCGGCCGACTCAATGATCTCGCGTTCGAGGTCGATGTGGGGGAAACCATGATCGGTAATGATCGCCTTCTTCACTTCACTTCCTCCTGATCGCGCCGGCGCCCTGTTCACTTCCCCGTTCTCAAGATTGGGGTAGCAGCGCCGTCAGTTCGTTCCATGTATTGTCGTCGATAGGGATGCCGTTTCTGGAGCGCTGGAGGTGGCACAGGTGCTCCGGCTCGCCGGGCGCCTGGACGGACGCGAAGCCCTCGGCTGCCGGCGCGGCATGCAGTTCGCCCACCATAGCGGCAACCTGATCGCGGAAGAAGTCGCCGCCGGCGAACCGGCGGTAATCCAACGCGCCCACCAGGTGGCAGAGGTTGCGGTGCTTGTCCATATCGCCGTACATGATGGGGATGTGCGGCCCGAAGGTGCCGCCAGACAGGATGCCGGTCAAGATATCGATGATAACGCCCAGGCCATATCCCTTCGCGCCGGCCGCCGGAGTCCAGTAGGCGGCCTTGTGGGGATCGGTGGTGGGGGCGCCGTCGGCGTCCAACGCCCACGTGGACGGGATCGGCTTGTTCTCCATCCGGGCCTTGTAGATGTGCCCGCCGGCCACGGTGCTGGTGGCCATGTCGAGCACCACCGGCGCACCGGAGGAGGCCGGTACGCCGACGCAGAGCGGATTCGTGCCACAGAAGGGCAGGCGCCCGCCGAATGGCACGACGCCTTTGTCCGTTTGGGTGAACACGATTCCGATGAGGCCGGCTTCGATGGCGCGGTAGGCAAAGAAGGAGAGGGCGCCGCAATGGTTGCTGTGGTTGACGCCGACGAAGCCGACGCCGGATTCGCGGGCGATCTCGATGGCGAGCCCCATGGCGTCCCAGTTGGTGACGTGCCCGAATCCATGATCGCCGTCGGCGACGGCCGTGGCCGGGCCCGTCCGCTCGGTTCGCGTGACGGGACGGGGGTTGATGGAACCGGCGTCGACACGCTGTATGTAGTGGGGCACGCGCATGACGCCGTGCGAGTCCGTGCCGCGGAGATTGGCGTGAATCAGGGAATCCGCGATGATTCCACTGTCGCGCTCCGAGAGCCCGCGGCCCTGGAACACCGCGCTCACCTGTGCTCTGAGATCATCTGCTGAAACCAGCATTGCCGTTGTGTCTCCTGTGTCTATGCCTGTTCGTGGGCGGCCTCAAAGAACGCCACGAGATTCTCAAGCGGGATGTCGGGGGTCATGACATTGGCCGGGCCGAGGATGAGTGCGCCGCCGAAAGGCCGCCCCAACACCTCGGCGACGGTTCGCACCTCGTCCTTCACCTGTTGCGGCGTGCCGTCCACGAGCAGTCCCTGGACGTCCACGGCGCCGCTGAAGGCCAGTTTCCCGCCGAATTCGCGGGCCAGTTGAGTCATATCCATGGCGCCGGGCTGCACGGGGTCGAGCACATCCACGCCGGTGTCGATCAGGCCGCCGACGATATCCGTTACGTTGCCGCAACTGTGAAAGACAACGTCCATGCCGAGGCGGTGGACTTCGGCGAATACGCGGGCGTAGTAGGGCTTGAACAGGCTGTCCCACACTGGCGGCGGTATCATGAGCCCGCTCTGCGATCCCCAATCGTCCGTGAAGAAGACGGCATCCGCCCCGAGGGTCTCCCATTGCCGGACGAGTTCCATCAGATACCACTCGAGGCGATCCAGCACCTTCCTAACCTCGGGCTCATTCGTGTAGAAATCGGTGAGAACGTTCTCCATACCCCGCAGGGAGTGGAGCCGCTCGAACAGGGCCAGATGGATGATGCCGTAGCAGTACTTCGCGTCCTTGTGGGGGCCGAGGGCGGCCGCAGCCCCGTCAAGCCGGCCGGGCGCGTTCGGATCGGGGACGCCGTGCTCGAGGTAGTCGTCCAGGACGGCCCAGTCTTTGAGCGGACAGTCCACCGGCGTCGCGCCGACGCCGCCGAACGCGTGCCCCCATTCTGTCCCCCACTCGTCGAGCCACGTCATGTCGCGCATCAAGGCCTCGACTGTGTTGGTGCGAGGACTCTTCTCGGGCGGCTGATAGCCGACGGTGATGTCGTAGGGAATGATGGCGATGACGTCGTCCGGGTATTGACAGAAGAGATCGGCCAAGGCATCGCCGTGTCTCAGGATGATGTCAAACGAGAGGCGCTTGAGCCGCACGGGGCAGCGCCCGTCACCGTTGCCCTTGAGAGACGTTTTCACCCATTCCTTGGTTGGCGGTTTCGCGATCTGGGCGGCATTCACGCGCTCTTCGAAGCGTGCGATTCGGGCCTCCATCTCGGGGATCGGGAGGAGGCGGAAATCGTCTCTGGGGACGGCGTTCATGCGGTCTTCCCTCCGGATTTCATGGCGCGCACGGCGGACACCCAGCGGCGTGCGCAGGCGGTAATCGTGGCGAAATCCCGATCCTGGACGGCCTCAGAGAGGGCCAGTTCCGTCGTGACGCCAGCGACGCCGGCAAAGGCGCCGACGGCGTAGTACGACTCCATGTTCTCCAACAGAATGCTGCCGGCCGGCATGATGCGCACGCCTGGATACGGCCCTTGCATGAAGTAGACGAAGCGGGGGCCGACCATGTCGCAGGGGAACAGCTTGATGACATCGGCGCCCATGCGCATGGCGTCGGCGATCTCGCTGGGCGTGAAGCAGCCCGGCGCCGAGAGGACGCCGGCCTCCACGGCGGCTTCCACAACGGGCGCATGGAGGTTGGGCGAGACGATGCCCTCGGCGCCGCTGTCGATGGCCGCGCGGGCCTGCTCGGCGGTAGTGACGGTGCCGGCGGACACCATGACGCGCCCGCCGTGCCGCTCGCGCAGCCGGCGGATGACGTCGCACGCGCCCGGCGTCGTGAAGGGCACCTCGAGCAACGTCGCGCCGCCTTCGACGAGGGCCTCGAAGGTGTCCTCCGTCTGTTGTGGGGTGTCGCCCCGGAGGATGAGCACCAGCCATTCCTCGTGAAGCCGTGCGAGATTGGTTTGTTTGGACATGTGTCTGTGACTCTCCTAGCGTTGCACGCGGCCCGAGTCGCCGCCGGCCATAAGCTGCTGAATCTCCTCGAGGGAGACGAGGTTGAAGTCGCCCGGTATGGTGTGCTTGAGGCACGCGGCCGCGGCGGCGAATTCCACCGCGGGCGCCAGATCTGCGCCGGCGAGGATCTGATACACGATGCCTGCCGTGAAGGCGTCGCCGGCGCCGACGCGATCCACGATCTGGATCTCGTAGCCCCGGCTGAAGGCACCGCCTTGGGCCGAGGAGAGCATTCCGGCATACCGATTGAGCGACGCCGAATCGCCGCTCCGCAGCGTCATGGCCACGTGGGTGAAGCCAAATCGTTTTCGAAGCTGTTGCGCGGCGGATTCTGCGCGGGCGTTTTCGACGCCATCGCGAGATTCGGGCACGTGTATGCCGAAGAGCTTCTGCGCGTCCTCGATGCCGCCGATGAACACGTCGACGCGGTTCAGCAGGGTCGAGAGGACGCGGCCGGCCTCATCGGGCGGCCAGAGCCTGCTGCGGTAGTTGCAGTCGCAGCTTGTCGTGACGTTCAGGCGCTTGGCCGTGTCGAGGGCTTCATTGAGCACCGCGACGACATTCGGCCCGAGGGCGGGGGCCGTTCCGGCGAAGTGAAACCACTGCTTGCCCGCCAGGATCTGCTCCCAGTCGAACTCGCCGGGCCGGACTTCGCGGATGCTGCTGTGATTGCGATCGTAGATTACCTTCGAGGCCCGCTGTGAGAATCCCGTTTCCACGTAGAGGACGCCCAGTCGATCGCCGCCCCGGACGATGTAGTCGACGTTCACGCCATACCGGCGGAGGTAGTTGAGGCAGGCCTGCCCGATCTCGTGTTCGGGGACTTTGGACACCGCATAGGCGGGCACGCCGAGTCCGGCAAGACACACGGCGACGTTGGCTTCGGCGCCCGTATACCGCGCCTTGAAGGACTCCGCCTGGATGAAGCGATCGGCGCCGGGCGGATCCAGGCGCAGCAGCAGTTCTCCGAATCCGACGAAGCCTTCTTTGTCCGTGCCGGT
>JAFGTL010000224.1 GCA_016934125.1 Candidatus Hydrogenedentota bacterium | reverse complement strand
CTCGTGGATGCGGCCGTGCGACTCCTGCGCGCCGACCCCCTCGGCTACACCTGCGACGGGCCCTGCGAACGGTGCGACTACATTCGGAATACATTCGCCTGAACCAGTGAGATCAAGCCACTATGCACACTGAAATCGTCATGATAGGTACCGAACTGCTCCTCGGCCAGATCGTCGATACCAACGCCGCCTACATCGGCCGGATCCTCGCCGAAAACGGCATCAACCTCTTCCAGAAAACCACCGTCGGCGACAACCGCGCCCGCATCCTCCGTGTCCTCGACGCCGCCCTCGACCGCGCCGATGTCGTCCTGACCTCGGGCGGACTCGGCCCCACCGAGGACGACATCACCCGGGAATGCGTCGCCGAACTCGCCGGCCAACCCCTCGAGTTCCGCCACGATCTCTACGAACAACTCGCCGCCCGGTTCCAGCGAATCCGACGGCCCATGTCCGACAACAACAAGAAGCAGGCCTTCGCCCCCCGCGGCGCCACCGCCATCGAGAACCCGAACGGCACCGCCCCCGGCCTCATCGTCGACACCGGCCGCGGCGTGGTGATCTGCATGCCGGGCGTGCCCCATGAACTCGAGGCCATGCTTACCGCCAGCGTCCTCCCCTACATCCGCGAGCGATTCGGCCTGTCCGGCCTCGTCCATTACCGCGTGCTCAAAGTCTGCGGCGTCGGCGAGTCCCGGGTCGACTCCGCCATCGGCGACCTCATCGTCTCCTCAGACAACCCGAAGATAGGCCTCCTGGCGTCCCCCGACGCCGTGAAGATACGCATCTCGGCCCGCGCCAATACCTTGCACGAGGCGGACGCACTCATCGACGCCCTTGAATCGCACGTGCGCGACCGACTTCCCGGGCTCGTCATGGGCGTCGATGAGGACACCCTCCAATCCGTGGTCGATGGCCTGCTCGTGCAGCGGGGGTGGACGCTCGCCGTCGCCGAGTCCGTCACCGGCGGCATGATCGCCCAACGGCTTACGGCCGCCGGTTCCCAATCCCTCATGGGCGCCGTCGCCGTACCCCCGGGCCGCCTCGACGGCCACGACCTCCAACAGGCGGCCGTTCAGTGGGCCGCGAACGTCCGCGCCCAATTCCAAGCCGACGCCGGCCTTGCCATGACCGCCAACCTCTCCGAACGGCGTGCCGTCGCCGCGTTCTGCCCCCCGGACGGCCCAACGGCCACTTGGGAACTGGCGTTCGCCCGGTGCGACGAACTCAGCCAGCTCCGCACCAGCGTAATCTGCCTGGAACGGCTCCGCCGGCTCCTGTCCGGCATCGAGGATTCAGCCCAGGACGCCCGCACGTAGCACGCTTGGCGGCGTGTCGGCGGGGGGCAGGTGCGTTCCATTTTGGAACGACTCGCCTTGACTTCGTTTTCCCGATTGTGCCAAGATCTCCCAATTCCTCACGAGGTTCTTGCGGTGATTTCGTGAGTCGATTTGAACCAGGGCCGTGTTGCGGCGGCCCGCCATCAGTTGAGCTTGAACACGTCGGGCGGTTCGCCCCATGCGTACCACGCCCGAGATTCGTGTTTCTGCCGTGCCGCTTCCCAACAGGCGTTGAAGCGGCCACTGGTTTGTCCGGAAACGAAACCGAGGAGTTTCACCTAGCCATGTTTGAACTCGTTGCCCTCATGCTGCTCTCTCAGCAGCCGATGGCGCCCGTGGCGGAGGGGTTGGCTTCGTACTACACCGTCGAGAGCAGCAGCCGGATTACGGCGTCGGGCGAGGCCATGCGCGATGACACCATGACCTGCGCCATGCTCGACGGCGAACTCGGTACCTATTACCTCGTCGTGGCCGACAATGGGAACAGCGTCGTGGTTCGCCTCAACGATCGGGGGCCCTACGTCAAGGGCCGTGTCGTCGATCTGACCGAGGCCGCCATCCGCAAGCTGCACCCCAGGTCGGGGCTGTTGCACGTGAAGGTGTACCAACTCGGCCAGACGCCCCCGCCGCGGCCCACAGCCACCGGCTGACGTCCCACCGTCCGGCCGCCTGTCGCGTAACTCATTCCCCCGAAGCAAGTTAGGGGGTTGAGTGCGTCTCGTCGGTCACCTCCGAGCAGCCTCCTCCTTGGCACTGGCCCCCTCCGCCGTGTATGCTCGTGGCCGTCCTGATACATCGGGGCATCAGCACGAGTCTCGGGTTTCCGAACGCAGGCGGGAAGGGAGAGCGACATGTGGCAGAGCGTCTCGATCGCCCTGGTTGTCGCCGTGTCGTGCGGGTTGGCATCGGCCGAGGTGCCCCTCAAGGATCTCTATCTCAAGGCGCTGGTTGCGGCGGCCCCCGCGCAGCGGGCCAGCTACGATCCGGACACCGGCCGCTTCGGCGAGGGCATCTGGATCTGCCAGGATCAGCAGCGCATGTATCCCCTGGCGACCGTCTACGCCACGGAGGGCCCCGGCAACCCCTTCTATAAGGACGCGGAACTGCTCGACGTCATCATGAAGGCCGGCGACGCCCTCATCGACGACATGGACGAGAACGGGCAGTGGGAGTTCCGCAAGAAGGACGGCAGCACCTGGGGCATGATCCACATGCCGTGGACGTATTCGCGCTGGGCGCGCGCCTTTGCCCTCATCCGCGACGACATGCCCGAACCCCGCCGCCAGAAGTGGGAGGCAGCCCTCACCCTCGGCTACGGCCAGATCGCCCAACACGCCATGGGTGGGATACACAACATCCCCACCCACCATGCCATGGGGTTGTACGTGGCGGGCAAGGCCATGGGCCGGGCCGACTGGTGCGAGCAGGCCGCGGCCTTCCTGAGACGTGTCGCCGCCGAACAGCGCCCCGGCGGATACTGGAGCGAGGGGGCCGGGCCGGTAGTCGGCTACAACTTCGTCTACACCGACGCCCTCGGCACGTATTACGCCGTGTCGGGCGATCGGGAGGTGCTCGACGCCCTTGTCCGGGCCGCCCGGTTCCATCGCCGGTTCACCTATCCGGACGGATCCGACGTCGAGACCATCGACGAACGGAATCCCTATCACCGCGGTTGCCGGCCCGGAAACGTAGGATTCACCTTCACGCCGGCCGGCTGGGCATTCCTCAAGAACCAGTGGACGAACCTGGCCCGCGAGAAGCTGGACGCCGAAATCGCCACTCGCATGGATGACGAAACGCTCCTGGCCGAGGCCGTGACCTCCCGGCTCTCGGCGGATCTGCTGGCCTCGCTGCTGCTCTACGGCGGCGACTACCTGCCCCCCGAGGCTGCCGCAGACGCTGCGGACGGCCTATTCATCCTCGAAGAGGACGGTGCAGGGCGCGCGGCGGTACTGACGCAGGGGCCGTGGACAGTGTGCGTGTCCGCCTACACCGCCCCCATCCCCGAGAGCCGGTGGCTCCAGGATCGCCAGAACCTCGTGAGCGCCTATCACCGCGACGTCGGGCTGATCCTGGGCGGCGGAAACACCAAACTCCAGCCCGCCTGGAGCACCTTCACAGTGGGCGACACCGCCCTGCTCCGCCACGAGCCGGGCGACACCGATCCCGACTTCCTGCCGAAAGGCGAGTTCCATCATGTGCCGGCAAGCGCCCAGTTGACCACCGAGCGGGAACTCGGGCTCGATCTGGCGTACGGGCCGGAGTCCTGCCGGGTGCGCGTCGTGCCGCTCGACGACCGCACGCTCACGTACCGCGTGGACGCGACCACAGCCTCCGGGCTTCCGGTTGCCGCCCACCTGACGCTGCTTCCGCGCCTCGGCGAGCTCCTGGTATCGGCCGCCGGGCGCCAAGTGGAACTCGGCGAGACCCCGTTCGCATGGACGCCGGAGGAGATCGCCGGCCAGTTCGCCTATGCGGGCTGCCGCTTCACCGTCCCTGCAGCCGCCTCGCTCCACTGGCCCGCTACCCGGCACAATCCCTACCGCAAGGATGGCCATGCGGGCGCCGGCGACCACCGCATCGAGCTTCGGATTCCGTTCACGCCGGGCCATCCGGCACAAACCGTCACCATCGAAGTGGCTGCGCCGGGTGTGGCCGCCCATTGACACCCGGCACGGGCCGATCCATCATAGGGTGGCCATGCGGGTGCAGGCATAACGGAGGGGTGCAACCATGGGTGCATTCTGCGGTAGCCGGGCCATGTGCTTGACGGCGGCGATTGGCATGGCCCTCGCGGGCTCGCCGGCCGCAGCGGCGGACGGCAAGTCCATCGACATCTGTCGCGATCATCCTTACTACTGGGCATACGGCGGCCAGCCCGTCCTCCTGCTCGGCGGTTCCGTCGAGGATAACCTCTTCCAGATCCCGGATCTCGAGGCCCATCTCGACCTCCTGAAGTCCGTGGGCGGCAACTATGTCCGCAACACCATGTCCGCCCGCGACGAGGGCAATGTCTGGCCGTTCAAGCCCGTCGACGGCGCGTACGATCTCGAGCAGTGGAACGACGAGTACTGGCAGCGGTTCGCCCGGTTCCTCGAACTCACCCACGAGCGCGACATCATTGTGCAGATCGAGGTGTGGGCCACCTTCGACTACTACCGCGACTGCTGGGAGCGCAATCCGTTCAATCCCAAGAATAACCGCACCTACACCGCCGAGCAGTCAGGGTTGCCCACGGCCGTCAACAGCCACCCCCTCGCCTGCCAGAACAACTTCTTCTGGGCAGTGCCCGCCGAGCGCAACCAGGAGATCGTGCTCAAGTACCAGCGGCGGTTCGTCGACAAGATGCTCTCCTATTCCCTGCAATACGGCCACGTGCTCTACTGCATGGACAACGAGACGGCCGTCACCCCCGAGTGGGGGAAGTACTGGGCCGACTACATCAAGCGGAAGGCGGCCGACACCGGCGTGTCCGTGCACACCACCGAGATGTGGGATCCCTGGGATCTCGCCGACGCCAAGCACAACAACACCTTCGATCACCCCGAAACCTACTCGTTTGTCGACATTTCCCAGAACAACCACAACAAAGGGCAGGCCCACTGGGACAACGCCCAGCGTCAACGCGAGCGGATCGCCGCCCAGCCCCGCCCCCTCAACATGGTGAAGATGTACGGCGCCGATTCGGGCCGGTTCGGCACCACCCGCGACGGCATCGAGCGGTTCTGGCGCAACGTGTTCGGGGGCATGGCGGCCGTCCGCTTCCACCGGCCCGATTCCGGCCTGGGACTGAGCGAGTTCGCCCAGGCCAACCTCCGCAGCATGCGCATGGTGACGGACGGACTCGATATCTTCACCTGTGCGCCCCACAACGACCTCCTCTCGGAACGGGAACCCAACGAAGCCTACTGCACGGCCCGTCCCGGTGAGGTGTACGCCGTGTATTTCCCGGACGGCGGCCAGGTGGGGCTCGACATCGGCGCCCTGGCCGGCGACGCCACCCTCCGCTGGCTGAACGTCATGGAGAGCGCCTGGCGCCCGGCGGACCGAATCCGCGGCGGCGGCATCCTGCGCCTCGAATGCCCCGGCACCGGCCACTGGACGGCCCTGATCCAGCGCGACTAAGCGCGCCCCCTTCCGCGGTGGCAGGCCCACGCGCGCGTATGGTATCGTTGCCCCATGCGGTTCTCATGTCTCTCTTTGATACACCGCACCTCCCGGCTCTTTCTGTCTGTGTCCGTCTTGGGAATCCTGGGACTCGCGGGGTGTGGCGGTGGAGGCGCGCCCGCCGAACCGGCGGCGCTCGTATCCCGGGGGTGGGACTACTACCGGCTCGGGGAGTTCACTGCGGCCATCGAAGCCTTCCATCGCGCCGAATTGGGCACAGCCGAGGCGGCCCCGGAGCATCTGCGGGCCCTGTACGGGCAGGCGGTCTCATGGCACCTGCGCCGGCCGGGCGAGGATCTCGCCCGGGCGCAGGATCTGTATGAACGCGTGATCGCGCTGGCGCCCGAGAGTGACTTGGCGGCGTGGAGCCTGTTGGCGCTGGCGCGGATGAAGCACGTCGTGCCCGTGGGCCAGGAGCCGGACTACGATGCGGTGCGGGCGGCCTATCGCGAGGTGACCGAGCGGTTCCCCGGGCACTTGGCCGGCCAGGAAGCGTTTGTCCACACCCAGGCCTCGCTGCTTCTCGAGGAGAGCGAAGCCCGCTTCCGGGAGGTTCTCGCGGCCACCCGCGAATTCGTCGCCACCTATCCCGACTCGCCGTTCCGCAGCGTCGTCCACGAGATGATGTCCCACTGCTACGGGGAGTTGGAGCGGCCCGAAGAACAACTCGACGCCCGGATCGATGCCCTCGAAGCCGCCGAGACCGATCCGACCAATCCCTGGTCGAGCAAGGTGATGGACTACTGGTACATCGCCGTGATCGCCGAGTTCGAAGTGGGCGACTTCGACACGGCCCGCGCGTACTACGCAAAGCTCATCGAGGAGTATCCCGCCGATATCCATAAATTCCCGGCCGAACAGGCCTTGACGCGGATGGACGCCGTCGAGGCCCGGCTCCGGCAGGAATTGCGCGGGGACACGCCGCCGTGAGCGCCGCATCGAAATTCGTGCGCTCCTATTTCCCCTTCGTGGTTGTCGGCGGCACCTTCGCGTGGTCGGTGTTCGCCATCTACGGCCACCGGGCCGTCGAGGCGCCGCCCGGCACCATCACCCTCCGCATTGCCCACTGGCAGTTGGAGACGGGCGTCCGCGACGCCTTCAACGAGCTTGCCGACGAATACGCCAAGCTCCACCCGAACGTGCGCATCGTCCAGGATGCCATTCCCGAGACCACCTACGGCCAGTGGGTTAGCACCCAGCTCATGGGCGGCACCGCCCCGGACATGATCGAGATCGGCTACCTGCCGCCCCACATCCTCGTCTCGTACTACAACCGCTACTACCTCACCCTGACGCGCTACGTCGATCAGCCCAATCCCTACAACGCCGGCACGGAATTCGAGGGGGTGCCCTTGCGCCTCACCTACAAGGACGGGATGCGGACGGGCTATGTCGAGGAATTGCAGGAGTATATGAACATCCCGTTGTCGCAGTTCGGGGTGCGCTTGTTCTACAACAAGGATCTGCTCAAGAAGTTGACGGGCCTCGACGAGGCGCCCTCCGAGTACCGCGCCTTCCTCGATGTCTGCGAGCAGATCGCCTCGCAGCAGAACGAACTGGGCGAGTACTACACGCCCATCGCCGGATCCAAGTTCCATTTCGCCATGTGGGAATCCTACATGTTCAATCCGTTCACCTACGGCGCGGTGCGCAAGGCAGATTTCAACCGGGACGGCTACGTCGGCTACGACGAGAACTACGTCGCCTTCAGCACCGGACGGCTCACCTTCGAGAGCCCGTGGATCGCCAACAAGTTCAGGATGGTGCGCGAAATCACCGATTACTTCCAATCGGGTTACACCGGCCTCACCCGGGACGAGGCGGTGTTCCTCTTCGCCCAGCAGCGGGCCGTATTCATCACTACCGGCACCTGGGACGCCCTCAGCCTCGCCGATCAGGCCCGGGGCCGGTTCGAGGTGGGGCTGCTGTCGTTCCCGAACCCCACGCCCGACGATCCGGTGTACGGCGAGCAGATGGAGGGGCCCCTCTACGAGTACCCCATGCAGGGGTTCGCTTTCGGCATCACGCGGAGTTGCGATCATCCCGAGGTCGCCCTCGATTTCCTCCTGTTCCTGGCGAGCCGGCACGGTAACGAGCGAATGAACCGCATCATCGGCTGGATCCCCGCGATCCGGAACGCGGAGATGGCCCCCCTCATCGCCGAGTTCACGCCCAACATCTACGGCATGTACAACGCGATCAACTTCAACATGGGCGGCGAAACCTGGATCAAGTGGCTTCAAATGTACGCCCTGTATCAGGTTAAACAGATCACATACGAAGAGTTTGCCGCCGAATTCGGCCCCTTCTATCTCGAACGCGGCATCGAAGACTTCCGCGAGCTCCAGAAGGACTGGCGCCGCGGGATCGCGCGCAACGAGCAGTTCCTTGCCGGGGTGCGGGCCAAGGCGCTCATGGCCGATGGCGATGAGGCCCTCTCGCATTGGGTGAAGTACCGCGCCCTCACCGCCTCGCGCCAGATCTGGCCCGAGGTGTGGCACAACGCCCAGGTGAAGATGATGGAGCGCGGCCCGGATCTCGACGCCACGGGCCCCTATGAATACAGCGACGAGGTGCTCGAGCGGGTTCGACAGCGGTTGCGCCGCGAGGACAGGCAGGCCAGGGCCGCGCCGGCAGAGTCGGGCCGTCCGCGCGGCACGGCCGGGGGATAGCGTAGAGCCATGGTTCCGAAAGAGGTTAAATGGGGCAAGATCCGGCACCATTGGGAGATCTACTTCTTCATTCTCCCGACGCTGGTGCTCATCGGCTTGTTCCAGTACTACCCGGCCGCGAGCGGGGTGCTCCACAGCTTCTTCCGGTGGAACGGCGCCGACATCTCCGAGTTCAACTTCGTTCAATGGGACGATGCGGCGGTCAAGTCGAACGGCAGCTTCTTCAAACTGGTGTTCAGCGGCGAGTTCTGGCGCACGGCCCAGTGGGGCGGCAACTACAAAGACCTCGTGACCTCGAGCGAGTTCTGGAACTCGTTCAAGGTGGCCTTCATCCTGGGCGGGTGGAACATCGTGAAGATGATCCCCGCCCTGGCCGTGGCCGTATGCATCCACCGGTGCAAGGGCGAGCGCACCCAGTTCTTCTACCGGCTCATGTTCGTGATTCCCATGGTGATACCGGGGCTGGTGGTGGTGTTGATCTGGCGCTCGTTCTTCTTCGAGGCCACCTCCGGCTACCTCAACCAGTTCCTGTTCAGCACCGGCCTGATCCACGTGCTCGGCTACCTCGATCAGACTTTCGGCTGGGGCGGGGTTTTCGCGCCGGATCCCGTGACCGGCGTCCTCGCCATGCCCGCCTGGCTCGGCGATCCCCGCCTCATCCTGACCGCCTGCGTCATCTGGGGATTCCCGTGGGTGGGCTCCTTCGCGGTGCTCACCCACCTCGCCAAACTCGGCGGCATCGAGAAGCAGATCTACGAGTCCGCCGAGATCGACGGCGTCAACTGGTGGACGAAGTTCCGCCACATCGAGCTGCCCCTCATCACCGGCTCGCTCTACATCCTGCTCGTGTTCACCATCATCGGCACCATCAAAGACGCCGGCATGGTGCTCGCCCTGGCCGGGTTCGAGGGTGGGCCCGGCGGTAAGGTTACCGTGCCCGCCCTGTTCATGCTCCGTAAGGCCTTCGTCGATCAGCGCATGGGCTACGCCTGCGCCGTCGGCATCATCCTCACGCTCGTGGTCATGGCCCTCCAGAAACTCACCAACCTCTGGATCGCCTGGGACACGCTCAAGGACTGGCAGCGCACCGTGTACCGCGTGGTGGTGCTCACCGCCGCGGCCGTGCTTCTCGCGGCCCGGTTGATGACCCCGGCGGCCGGGGCCTTCTTCCCCCTGGCGCTCATCCTCATCGTGCTCGGGATTCCCCGCCGCGCCACCGTCATCGGCGCGCTCGCCGCCTGCGCCTGGGCCTACTGGGACTCGCCGGTGGCCCGGTTCCTCGCCATCGCCGGGATCGTGGCCGCGCTGCCGTACCGCGCCCTGTTCGAGCGGCTCGGGCCGGCGGTCAGTCCGGCCGCCTGGCTCCGGGCGGCGGTCGAGCGGCGTCGAGAGGCGAGGCTGCGCCGCCGGGCGGGGGGCGGCGCGTCGATCCGGCGCCCCGGATGGCGCGAGAAGGGGGCCGCGGGCCTGCTCCGCTTCAACCGGCACCTGGCCATCTGGCTCGTGCTCGCCAGCGCCTTCCTGCCGGTGTACCTCATGTTCATCGTGAGTGTGAAGACGAACCAGCAGTTCTACGAAGCGCCCGCCGTGCCCACGGCGCCCTATCAGTGGGAGAACTGGCGGGCCGCGTGGGACAGTGTCCGGCCGAACGTGGCCAACAGCATCTTCATCTCGACCTCCGCCACGGCGTTGACGCTGTTGTTCGCCCTGTGCGGGGCCTACTTCTTCGCCCGGCTCAAGGTGCCCCTGTCGGGGGTGTTCTGGAACGCCATCCTCGTGTTGATGATGATGCCCACCATCGCCAACCTCGTGCCGCTGTTCCGGTTGCTGGGCACGCTCAACCTGCTCAACACGTTGACCGCGCTGATCATGGTGGGGGCGTCGGCGGGCCAGGTGTTCGCCATCTTCGTGCTCCGCAACTTCGTGGCCGATATCCCTCAGGATCTGTTCGAGGCGGCCGAGATCGACGGGGCCAGCCATTTCACCCAGATGCGCACGATTGTCCTGCCCTTGTCCGGGCCCATTCTGGGCACGGTGGGCGTCATGCATTTCATCACCCAGTGGAACGATTTCGTGCTGCCGCTGATCGTCATGCGCGATCACGCCCGGCTTCCGGTGATGGTGCAGTTGTTGCGCATGGCGGGCGAATACATCAAGCTGTGGGGGCCGCTCATGGCCGGCTACGCCCTGGCGAGCGTGCCCGTTGTGGTGTTGTTTGTCTTCTCAATGAAGCTGTTCGTCCGAGGAATGACGGAAGGCGCCCTCAAGAACTGAATTTCGGCACCCGCCGCGGTGTTACACAGAGGATACGTCGCATCCCACAAAGGTTGACGCGGTTTGCAGAACGGAAGGAGCGAGCTCATGCGGAATCGAGCGGTGGTGCTCATCGGGTTGATGGCGGTAGCGATGGCGGCCCATCCGGCCGGCGCCGCAGAACTCGGGGATCCGGCCCCGCAACTCCAGGTTACCGAATGGGTTAGGGGCGGCCCGATCAATCTCGCCGCCGGCAAGGGCAAGAACATCTACGTGATCGAATTCTGGGCGACTTGGTGCCTGCCGTGCCGGGAGTCGATTCCACACCTCACCGAGATCCAGAAGAAGTACCGGGATCGGGGGGTCATCGTGGCCGGGATCGCCGCCGAGGACGCCGCGGACGTCAAGCGATATGTCGCGAACATGGGCGAGCGGATGGCGTATGCCGTCGGCGTGGACGACGGGGACAAGACCTCGATCGCGT
>JAFGTL010000223.1 GCA_016934125.1 Candidatus Hydrogenedentota bacterium | reverse complement strand
CGTGGTGGTGGCCACGAACCGCGAGTTCCTCGAAGAGCTTGAGGCCAAGTATGGCGGGCAGGCGCCCGTCGTACGGGGCGACATTCCCAGTTGGTGGGCGGAAGGCCCGGCCAGTACGGCGGCGGAGACGGGCCTCACCCGGCTCACGCACGATCGTCTGCTATCCGCCGAAGCCCTCTGGACGCTCGCGACGGTGTGGGCTCCCGGCACGGCGTATCCGCGGGAACGGATCCAGCAGGCGTACGATCACATGATCCACTTCGACGAACACACGTGGGGCGCCAGCGGCAGCATCACGGATCCCCACGGCGAGGACACGCGCGTTCAGTGGGAATGGAAGGCGAACCATGCCTATCAGGCTGCCACGCAGGCCGAGGCCCTCGAAAAGGAGGCGCTTGCCCTGCTGGCGGCACGCATCCCGGCCTCGGCGGATGGGGCTGTCGCCCTATGGAACACGACAGGCACGCCCGGCAACGGCCTCGTCGCACTGCGGAGGGCGGAGGGTTTCCCGGTATCGGCCGAGGCCGCGCGTCTTGTCGCCGTCGAATCGGGGGAGGCGGTTCCAGCCCAGTGGGATCCAGACACCGAGACGCTCTGGTTCCTCGCGGCGGGTGTGCCGGCCTACGGATTCAGGTTGTTTCGGATCGAGGCCGGGGCAACGCCAGAACCACCGGCTGAGCGCGACGACTATGTCATGGAGAACGAGTTCTACCGGTTGGCGTTCTCGCCGGAGTCGGGCGCGTGGATTTCGTTCTACGACAAGCGAGCCGGCCGGGAACTGCTCGACGGGGGGGCGGCATGGCGCGGGAACCAGCCCATTCGGGAGATCCCCGAGGGCGGCCGCGATGCCATCGACAGGAAGCAGCCCGTGGACTTCACGCGGACGCCCGCTGGGCCGTGTCGCTTGGTGGGAGGCCAGTCCGGGCGTGTTTACGAGAGTCGCACGTTTGAAACCGAGCTGCCGGGCTGCCCGCGGATCCGGCAGACATACCGGCTGTGCCAGGATGCCCTCGACATCGAGAACGTATTCGAGAAAGAGGAGATTCTCGAGCCGGAGTCCATTGCGATCGCGTTTCCGTTCCGGATCGAGAATCCGGCGATCTCGGTTCAAATCGCCGACACCACCATGCGGCCGGGCGTCGATCAACTCGCATACTCCTGCTACGATTTCTACTCGATTCAGCACTGGGCGTCCATCGCGTGTGATGAGGTTGCGGTTCTTTGGATGCCCATCGACGCGCCGCTGGTGTCGTTCGCGGATCTGAACATGTATCGGTGGGCGGATGCGCTGGCTTTCCCGCGGGGCCACGTGTACTCCCTCGTGATGAACAACTGCTGGACAACGAATTTCCGCGCGGGCCAGTCGGGAGAACTCCGGTTCCGATACCGCATTCAGACGCTCCCCGGATCCCGCAGTGCGGTAGACGCCCTCGCCCGGGCGCAGGCCGCATTCAGCCCGCTCCTGCCCGTGATGCCCGGGGGCGAGGAGGCAGCAACGCCCGGCCTGCGCGGCCCTTTCGTGGGGCAGATCGCAGGCGAGCGGGTGTTCGTAGGATGCGTGAAACGGGCCGAGTCGAGCGACGCGGTGATCGTGAGGCTCCTCGAACTGGACGGGCACGGCGGCCCGCGCTCGTTCCGGTTTGCCGTGCCGGAAGGGCAGCAACTGAAGGAGGCCTACACCGCCACGCCAACCGAGGAGCGGGTAGCGCCGGTGTCCGTTGATGGCGATACCATCACGGTGGACGTGCCGGCACGGAGTGTCGTGACGTTCGGCGTGGTAATCGAGTAGGATTAGGGCGCGATAGGCCTCTCTCAGGAGGAACGGCAAATGACAGACGCGTGGGGACGGAATCTTGCCGTGTGGTTGGCCGGGGCCTGTGCCGTACTGGCATGCCTTGCGCCGACGCCAGGCCGTGCGGCGGAGGGAGACACGCCGGTGTTTCGGGCCGGTGCGGCGATCAGTAACATCACGCCGCCGCTCGGCTCGTTGATCGTCGGCAACTGGGAGGCGCCCCCAGCCACCCACGTCCATGATGATCTGCACGCGCGCAGTCTCGTGCTGGACGACGGGGAACGGCGTCTGGCCATTGTGATCTGCGACAGTCTGGCCATCGATCGGCAGGTATTCGACGCGGCCAGGAGGCGGCTTGAGGAGCGCACCGGCATCCCCCCCGAGTGCATGCTCATGGCGGCGACGCACACCCACTCGGGCCCGCTCGCGCGGCGCTCGCAGAACTTCGCGCCCTATGAGGATCTTACGGAATACCAGCAGTTTGTGGTGGATCGCATTGTCGACGGCGTCCAGTGCGCCCTGAACAACCTCGAGCCGGCCCAAATCGGCTGGGGGAGCGGCGAAGAACCGGAGCAGGTGCACTGTCGGCGCTGGTACGTGGACGATCCCAGCCTGACGTTGAGTCCATTTGGCCACCACGATAAGGTGCGGATGAATCCACCGGGTGGGCACGAAGCGCTCGTGAAACCAGCCGGCCCAACCGATCCGGAGATCGCGTTCCTGGCCGTGCGCTCGGTGGATGGCCGGCCTATCGCGCTGCTGGCCAACTACTCGCTGCACTACGTGGGCGGCGTGCCGAAAGGCCATATTTCCGCAGACTACTTCGCCGTCTTCGCGGATCGCGTTCAGGAACTGCTCGGCGCGGATCGGCTCGATCCCCCGTTCGTGGGCATCCTATCCAACGGGACGAGCGGCGATATCAACAACGTCAACTTCCGCGAGCCACGTCCGAAGCGGGCGCCGTACGAGCAGATACACCGGGTGGCCAACGACGTGGCCACGGAAGTCTACCGCGTTTACCAGACGATCGAGTTCCGTGGCGACGCCAGGCTCGGGGCGCGGATGCGCGAACTAACCCTCGAAGTCCGCAAGCCTGATGAGGCCACGCTGGAATGGGCTCGCGAGATCCTTGCCAAGCCTGAAGCCGAGTGCGGCCCCCGGCAACGGAGCTACGCCCGGAAAGCCCTGGCGCATGACGAAGCGCCCGCGCACTTCGATATCCGGGTGCAGGCGTTGCGAATCGGCGACGTGGGCGTGGCGGCCATCCCGTTCGAGACCTTCGCGGAGACGGGGCTACGGCTCAAGGCCGAGGGCCCGTTGCCGGTGACGTTCACGATTTCGCTGGCCAACGGGGGCTACGGCTACCTGCCGACGCCCGCGCAGCACGAGTTGGGGGGATACGAAACCTGGCTGGGCACGAGCCGGGTGGCGCCGGACTCGGAGCCGGCCATTGTCGCCGCCCTTCTTGAGCAACTCCGCGAGCTTGCAGCGGAGTAAGCGGCCCCTCGTGTGCCGCCTCACCCCTCGCTGGGTTCGAGTGTAAGCACGACCTTCCCGATGTTCTCGCGATTCTGAAGGATGGCGTGGGCGTCTTCCGCCCGGGCGATGGGCAGCGAGCGATAGATCACCGGCTTGATCCTCCCCGACGAGAACTCCTGCCAAAGCACCCGTTCGAGGCCGCTGAGGATCTCGCCTTTCATCTCTGGCGTGCGGCTTCGCAGCGTGCTGCCAATCAGCCGGAGGCCGCGCCGGAAGAACACGTTCATGTCGAGTTGGGTATTGGCACCGCCCAAAGCCGCGATGACGATCCAGCGGCCGCCGATGGCCATCTTCTCGATACAGCGCCCGAGTTCGGGGCCGCTGATGCAATCCATGGCGATGTTCACCGGGTGCGCGTCCATGACGGCGCACAAGTCGTCAGCGTTCCGGTTGACAACGATGTCGGCGCCGAGATCGCGCACGAAGGCCGCCTTCTCCTCCGAGCCCACCGTTGTCATGACGGTGCCGCCGAGGGCCTTCACCATCTGAATCGCCGCGGTGCCAAGGCCGCTTGCCCCGGCCTGAATCAGCACGGTATCCCCCGCCTGCATGCCGGCCTCGATGCAGAGGTTCAGATAGCAGGTGGCAAACGCCTCGGGGATGGCGGCCGCCTCGATCATGGACAGGCCCTCGGGGACGGGCAACACCATGTTCGCTGGCACGGCCACCTTCTCGGCGTAGCCGCCGCCGCCCAGCAGCGCACACACCTTGTCGCCGACGCGCCAGCGGCTCTGGGCCGGCGCCCCGGCAATGACGCCGGCGACTTCGAGGCCCATCCACTCGGGCCATCCCGGCGGCGGCGGATAATCGCCAGCCCGCTGCATCAAGTCGGCCCGGTTCAGTGCGGCCGCGTGGACTTGGATAACGGCCTCGTCGGCCCGGGGCGCGGGCTCGGGCACTTCTATCCAGGCGAGGTTCTTCTGAGCATCGACGAGCATTGCATGCATGTTGATTCGTCCTTCGGGAGTTCTGCGCCGTCCGAGTCAGTCGAGCGGGTGTTTCCTGTCCGAAAGGGGAAGCCGGCGAAGATCTGATCGCGGGCCGTGGGGCCGAGTGGTTCCACCGTGTGGGCGCAGGCGTTCTTGGTAACGGGCCTGCCGTCAACCGAGATATTGGCCCAGCCGGTCTCGGGCACGGCGAAGAAGGAGGTCTGGACGCCGAGGATGTGGGTTCCGAGAGCCATCAAGTCCTCGCCTCCGCCGCGATGGCGGACGTCACGGCGCGCCGCAACTGCGCCCGCCATCGATGAGATGGTGCGAACCGGTGATGAAGGCGGCTTTGTCTGAACACAAGTACAGGATGAAATCGCAGATTTCCCCTGGCTCGGCCGCCCTCCCGAGCAGCGTCTTCATGTTCGCCATGGCGGGCCGCGTCAACACCGGCCCGGGAGACACGCAGCACGCCCGGACGCCATAGGGAGCACCGTACAAGGCAAGTGATTTCGTCAGGCCGATCATACCGCTCTTTGCTGCGCTGTACTCAACCGCGCCGGAGCCCGTGACGCCCTCGATTGAGCCCATGTTGATGATGACGCCGGTCTTCTGCTCGATCATGTGGCCGATCACGGCACGGCTGAAGAGCACCGCACCCTTCAGATTCACGTCGATGCCCCAGTCGAGAAGCTCGATATCGCGATCCTTGAAGCCTTCCGGGCGCCCGAACACGCGGGATGGCGCGCCGCCGGCGTTGTTGAGAAGGATGTCAACCCGGCCATACGTCTTCATGGTGAGTTCGACGGCGTGTGCAATCTGTTCGTAGTCGGTGACGTCGGCCCGAACCCCGATTGCCTCTCCCCCACTCTGGCGGATGTCGGCGGCCGCGGCCTTCACCCCGTCCTCATTGACGTCCGTGAGAACGACGTTTGCGCCTTCTGCGGCCATGCGCTGCCCTGAGAGCAGTCCCATGCCGGATGCGGCGCCGGTAATGATTGCCGTTTTCCCTGAGAACTCCATTCTATCTCTCCTTCTTCAACGCTCTGCACCTTTGAGCGGACAGCAGACAGGATTCAGCGGCCGCCGGGTTCCCTCTATTCCCATTCGGTGTATCCGGCGGCAGCAAGAAACGTCTCCATCTTGCCAGAGGCGTGCTCATGGCCGATGCCAATCTGGCCGATCTTGATTCGCTTCATCGTATCTGGCTCCAGTCAAAGACGATGCCCAGTGGCGGATGCTTCACTTCGGCAAGACGCGCATAGATCGCCGGGGCGCGTTCGGGCGAGACGATTTCCGAGATGATGGGCCGCACCTGGAGTTTTCCGGCGGCAATGAGGGCCAGCATGATTCGATAGTCGTCGTGCGTCGTCCAGTACCCCGGGTAGGAATCCACCTGGGGCCGCACGAAGGTGTGGGCGCCGATCAGGGACACGCCGGGCCTATGGACGTACTGATAGAAGTCGATGTTTACGTCGGAAATCCGCGTACATCCGAGCAGGCTGACGCGCCCCTGCCGCGCCACACACGTGAGGGCCTGCTGGAGCGCGACCGCCGCGCCCGTCACTTCCACGACGCCGTTGACGCCCTTCCCGTACGTCAATTCCCGGATCTTCTCAGGCAAACCCTCCTCATCCGGCGAGAAGGCGTGATCGGCCCCTAACGTCAGGGCGAGATCGCGCCGCTTCTTGTCGAAATCCGAGACAATCACCGGGATCGCCCCGTCGAGCGCGGCGAATTGCGTGGCAAAGACGCCGAGAATCCCGAGTCCGATCACCATGGCCGATTCGCCCAACTGAAGCTGAAGCTTGCGGACGCCTTGGAGCCCCATCGCCCCAATCACCACGAACGCCGCATCGAGCGACTCGATCCGCTCGTCCTGCACCACTGTCAGATCCGCGGCCTTCTGGAGGGCGTGGGAACGGTGTCCGGAGAAGTCCGAGAGGACGCGATCACCCACCTTGGCATTTTCCACGCCCTCGCCGACGGCGATCACCCGCCCGAGGCCCGAGTAACCGGGGTGGTGCGGGAACTTCAGCGAGGTGTTCGGCAGAAACATCAGGTTGGCGCGCTCCGTGCCGGCGCTGACCACCGTGTAATCATTCTCGAGCAGAATCTCGCCGGCCCCCGGTTGCGGGATCTCGAACTCCTTGAGCACCGCCTTCCCGATCGATTCGAACGCTACGTATCGTCCCTTCATAGGATCTCCCCCGTTCTCAGCTTGGGCGGAACACTACACCGTTGGCGCCTTTCTTGGCAAGGATACCCCGGATACCCGCCCCCCGGGTGCTGAACCGCTTGCGCTGCATGGAAATCGGCACGTGCCGAGCCACGTTTGAGAGTGAGAGCCGGATGGCGCCGCCACCGGTTCCGGCCGTGCGGGCGGCTCTTGGGAGAGTCGCGGAACGCTTGCTCATTCCTGCGGGGGTGTGTACTCCGTGAACTGCGTCAGCAGTGCCTTCGCCGTCCACCGCGCCGTACGGCCTACCACCTCGTGGCAGTCGCCGGCCTTAACCGCGTCTTCGCACAGGACACTTCCATACGTCTTCTGGAACTCGCGCGCCACCTCCTGAATCAGTTTATGCGCGAGGGCTGTGCTCGCGAAGTTCTCCCCGCCGCAGATGTAGCCAATCACGATGCCGGCCCCGGTGAAGCAGCCGCAGCTCTGCTTCGCGCCCGGCGCCGCGCCTCCGTCAAGGCACGTGGCTGCGCGGAACAGGCCCCGATGTCCTGGCACGAATTCCAGCGCTTCCTGGAGGGCGGACACGGTGCACCGACAGCATCCGCCGTGGTCGCTGTGGATCCTGTATCCGAGATCGTAGGCCTTCTGAATGATCGCGGCGCCTTCTTCCGCGAGCGGGAATGTGGTGGTTTCGGTGTAGGGCGTGAAGTCCTCCTCCGAACCGGCCGCCCGCGCCCCGGGGGCGTACATCTGGCTCAATCCCAGCGCCGCCCCGGCGGCCGTGAGAAACCGGCGTCGAGCCCAACAGCTTGCCCCGCGGCCGAGGCACGCCTGCAGGCCGGCCGTGCGTCCATCGCCACGAATCGCTGTCCAATCGGTATTCATCGCACGCACCTCCGAATCCTCACGCGCCACACTTGAACTGGCCCGCGTCCGCCCGACATAGTGCCACCTAGCGGCTTGGGCCGCAACTCAAGGCCCTGCAATCGTCCACAACGACGGGCGCCCCGCCGGAGCTGCTAGCCGGAGGAGAAACTCGACGTGAGCGATTTGACTCCCGCCGCGACATCGGGTAAGAAACGCACAGGAAGCCGATCCGTGTATGCTGTTGGGCTCCGAGGAGGTATCGGAACCGTCTGGACTGGCACGGCGCGATCGCCGCGATGCGAGAGAACACCATGCAGGCGAGTTTGTGGAACACGTTTGATTCTGTCCGTCAGGAGCTCGACGGGCAATATGCGCCGATGCGCGTTGCCGAGGACACCGGGTTGCCGGTGGCCGAACTCGAGATCCAGGCGCGGAGGTACGTCGAAGAGCACCGGGGCGAGCCGCGAATCCGCACCAAGGCGGCTGTCGTCTCCTTTATCCTCGAAAACGCCCGAATCGGCGTCGACACGTTTGACTGGTTTGCCGATCATATCGCCACCGGAGACATCGTCAGGAAGCTCCAGGCGGAATGGTACGCCGAGGCAAGCCACGGGATTCCGGCGAGGCAGGCGCTCGGACATGCCTGCGCGGTGCCTAATCTCGATCTCAGCCACACCTCACCCGACTGGCGCAGTGTCCTGAGATACGGCCCGGCGGGCATTCGCGACCGCGCCCTGGATGCGGTGACAACGGCCAAAGACGAGGAGGCCCGGGAGTTCTACGCGGCCGTGGCGAGGGTGTACGGTTCGTTCTGCACGTATATCCAGCGGTTGGCCGCGGAGGCCGAGCGCACCAAGGCCATCCGCGTGATTGACGCGCTGAACGCGTTGGCGGTCGGCCCGGCGCAGACGTTCCACGAGGCCCTCCAGATTTCCTATCTCTACAACCAAGTCCAGGAGATCGACGGCGTCTTCGTCCGCTCGCAGGGGATCTTCGACAGCCTGTATCTCGACTACTACCGACGCGATCTCGCGGAAGGGCGGCTGACGCGCGCGCAGGCCAAGGAACTGGTGAAGTTCTACTTCGAGAAGTACGCCGCCCAGCATTTCCCGGTGGGGAACAACGTCTGCTTTGGCGGGTGGAAACAGGGGGGCAGGGACGCATGCTGCGAACTCACCGAACTGGCCTTCGAAGCCTTTGCGGAGCGCAAATCCATCGATCCGAAACTCTCGCTACGCCTGAATCCGAACACGCCGGAGCACTATCTCCTCGCCGCATGCGAATGCGTCAAGCGCGGCCAGACAGGCATCGTCTTCGCCAATGACGAAGTCGCGTATGAGATGTTCCGGCGGCGCGGGAAGGCCGAGGAGGATCTGATCGACTTTGTGCCGATTGGCTGCTACGAGCCGGCCATCATGGGCCGCGAACTCTCGTGCAGCATGAGCGCTCTGTGCAATATGCCGCGGATCTTCGAGTACGTGTTTGCCGAACTCGATGCCCCGGAGAGCGTCGAGGCCGTCAAGGGCTGCTACAAGAGGCTCCTTCGAGGCGTGCTGGAGGAGGCCATGGCGCAGACGCGGCTGCGCGAGGAGCTGTGGAGAGTCGTAAACCCGTCGCCCGTCATCTCCGGAACCATGGATTCGTGTTTCGAGAAAGGGCGGGACGTGTCCCATGCCGGCACCAAGTACAGCACATCGGGCATCATGTGCGCCGGCCTCGGCACTGTCGCGGATTCGTTTGCCGCCATCGACTATCTCGTCTTCCAGAAGAAGCTCTGCACCTGGGGCGAACTGCGGGGGGTGCTTGAGCAGAACTGGGAAGGCTTCGAGGAATTGCGCCTCATCGCCCGGAAGAGAGCGCCCAAGTGGGGCAACAACGATGACGGGGCGGATGCCTTCGCCGTTGAATTGGCGCAGTACACGGCGGAACTCATCAACAACACGCCCAACGAGCGCGGCGGCCACTTCCAGATGGGATGCTGGAGCATCGACTACAGCGTCAAGTTCGGCGTTGAGACGAAGGCGACCCCCGACGGCAGGAAGTCGGGCGAGCCACTCGCCAAGAACCTGGATGCCTCGATCGCTATGGACAGGCGCGGTGTCACGGCGATGATCAACAGCGCCGGGAGACTGGATCACACCGATTTCCCGGATGGTGCGGTTCTGGATGTCATGCTCCATCCCTCGGCCGTGCGCGGAGCCGAAGGGGCCCGGCTTATCGCCGGCCTGATCAAGACGTACTTCAAGAAGGGCGGGCTGTTCATTCATTTCAATGTCTTCGACGTGGATGCGCTCAAGCGGGCGCGTGTCGAACCGGAGAACTACGCGAGTCTCCAGGTGCGGGTGTGCGGGTGGAATGCGCGGTTCATCGACCTCTCGCCGGAGATGCAGGATTGCTTCATCGCGGAAGCGGAAGGTAAGCAGCCGGTATGATCGAGGCACCGGTCGCAGCAGTCAAACCCATGGCCGTCCACGACGGGCCAGGCATCCGCTCTACGCTGTTTCTGAAGGGCTGTCCCCTATCCTGTTGCTGGTGCCACAATCCGGAGACTATCGCGCCGGAGCCGCAGCTTCTGTTTCGCGACATCCGGTGCGTGGACTGCGGCCGATGCGCGCCCTCCTGCCCGAACCAGGCCCACGGGCTGGATGAGTCGGGCAAACACGTGTTCGATCGGGCGCGATGTGTCGCCTGCGGGGCGTGTGAGGAGGCCTGTCTCCACGACGCGCTTCAGTTCTGCGGCAGGCCGATGACGCCGAGTCAGGCTGCGGAGCAACTCCTCGAAGACGTCGACTTCTTCCGTGTCTCGGGCGGGGGCGTGACGATTTCGGGAGGCGAGCCGCTCCTGTATCCGGACTTCTGCGCGGAGCTTCTCGAGATCGTCGGCCGGGAACGCGTCCACCGCGCGCTGGATACGTCTGGGTTTGCGGACTGGGCGGCCTTCTCGAGAGTCCTGTCTGAAACCGATCTTGTGCTGTTCGACGTGAAGCATATCGATGATGAGGCACACAGGCGGTATACGGGCGGTTCGAACAAGCCGATTCTCGATAATCTCGAGCGCCTTGCAGACACCGGCGTACCAATCGAGATCAGGATGCCCGTGATCCCCGGTATCAACACGTCGGATGATGTGATCCAGAGAACAGGCCTGTTTCTCTCGCGGCTGCCGAACGTGACAGGCGTCAGGCTGCTGCCGTTCCATCCCTACGGGACGGACAAGTATCGGTTTCTCGGGCAGGCCCCGGCGCTTCCGGAAGCCCGATCCCCATCGTCCGGGGAACTGGACGCGATCGTCAAGAGCCTGGAAGGACACGGACTGAACGTGTTCGATGCCGACGTAGAGATGGCCCAGGAACACAGTCGGCCCGCGCATTGAGCCCTGCTGAGGGCGCGCCCTCTCCCGCCCTCGCACTTGGTGGCCCACTTGGCCACGGAGGCAGGCGGGCGGGGCCTTGGCACCGAGCCCGGCGGGCGCGGCGCGCCGCTGTTCCAGAGCGTCACCGATGCAGACTACGTGCGTATGCGGGACGCCCTGAACGAGGGCCGGGACGCCATGCTGGCGCACCCGCGTGTCGATATGCCTCGGGACTCGGCGGGCTGAAGCTCGCCACCGCCGTCAAAGCTCTTCGATGAGGGCCGAGTCCAGCGCCGCGAGATGAATGGGCCGTCGTGTGTCGCCCATCCGCACATTCACGTCCTGAGGCTGCGCGGTGAGATTCCAGACAAGGGCCTTGCGGGCCGTGGGATACCACGCGCAGACGGCGGGCACGTCTTCCTCAACGTATGGCACGTCCCGCAGCGTCGGGAGAATCTCGTGCTTGAAGGCGAGCAGTTCCTCAAAGGACTCGGAGACGACGCGGGCCTTCTCGATTTGGGCGCCCGCTTCCGGGCGATGCACGAGAACCGTTCCGCTGCCGCGAATCTCCCCGGCCTGCACGGCCTGGGCGTCGAAGTTCGACAGGAACGTCCATCCGTCGCCGGCCAGTTCCCCGGCCGGTTCGCCCGTGATCTCGAAGGGCACACCGAGCGCAAGGAACAAGCTGTAGCCGTTTGAATCGCCCACCCACCGGCTCCGTTCACCCCAATAGTGCTTGAAGGGGCCGCGCGGCACGTGGCCAGCCAGCTTCTCGTGGAAGGCGGCCTGCTTCCGCATCGCCGGGGCCAGTGTCTGCCAGTGGGTGCGCGGGAAGGGCGTGAGGCCGCTCATGAACATGGTGTTGCGGACATCGGCGATCGTCGAGATGACGAGTTTGGCCGCCATGTTCGGTGCGGAGAGCTTGTCGGGCGGCCATGCAGTCGTCTCGCTATAGGCGCGCTCCGGCGCCGCGTAGCGGCGGTGAAACAAGGCGCTGAACAGCTCGTTCGTCTTGCCCTTGAGCGGTGCGAAGGACTCGTCGTTGAACATCAACTCGCCTACGCGGAAGGGCACGCCGGCGTAGTCGGCCAGCCGGATCCCGGCCCGCTCCGAGCCCATGTACATGATCATGTTGCCGAGCTCGATTTCGGGAGCGGCGGCTTCCTGCTGCGCCCGGAAGCAGGCCGTCAACTCGTCGCAGGCATCAGTCACCCACGCCCGGAGCAGCGGCGTGAACCGCCGGTTGTTCACGTCGTCGAGCAGTTCGGCCCAGCGGGTTTCGGCGTATCCGTTCTTCTGTAGAAAGGCGGCCTTGTGCTCGTCACAGAAGCAGCCACCGATGTCATCGGGAGAAGGGGCCAGCCGGAAATCGTCGTCGAGGAACACGATTCCCGGATCGACGCGCTTGATCTGGCGCAACCCGGCCACGTTCTGCGCCGTGGCCGGCGGGTGCAGCGACACGCCGCCGTAGACGCGGCCATCAGGGCGGACGCCGAGTTTCCATTCATCCGCATCGATCTGGGGCATGTAGTCCGGCTGACGCTCGGTGAACCGCGGGTGCCCGAGCGGAATGTTGATGAGCCCCGTGCCCATGCCCATCGCCTCGATCCGCGCCTTCCATTGGGCCACGGTCTCGAGTGGCTGCTGGAACTTGCCCACGAAGAAACAGGCGAGCCACACGGTGCCGACACCCGCGTCCCGGACGAGTTCGAGCAATTCGGGATCGGCGGTGATGCCCTCGATGGAGAGTGAGGCGTTGAAGCCGCGCACGCCGGCCGGCCGTGCGGGCGGTTCCTGGGCAAACGCGGTGCGACTGAGAGCGGCGCCGGCTCCTATTGCCGCAGCGCTCCCGAGGAACCTCCTTCTTGTAAGCATGTCTTCAATCTCCCGGCTCTGCCCTCTCGCGTGTTGGCAGCGAGCAGTCCAAGTTGTGCTGGGGCTCAGTGTCGCTTCGCCACGAAGTAGCCGAGCCCCTCCATACGCCATACGGGGCCTTTGTCATCCTCTTCGACCTCCGCGCCGTGGGCAAGCAGCGGTTCCCAAAGCCCCGGGGCTGATTCGGGGAACTCGACGTGGACATCGACTGCCCGATCCGAGAAGTTCAGCACCACGGCGATCTCCTCATCCGGCGTGGCTCGCAGGAAAGAGAGGATCTTGTCGGGTTGATCGTTGTCGAGCCAGGCAACCGAGCCGTGTGTCAGGGCCCGCTCCGTATGGCGCATGGCGCACAGCTTCCTGCACAGGGCCAAACGCGCCTCACCGGCCGGCGTCTGCCCGTTGGCCCAGTCGATGGGCGCGCGCCCGAATATGCTGTGGCGAGCCGCGTCGGCAACTTCCTGCCCGTTGTACAGGAACGGCACGCCGTCGAGCGTGAAGTTAGCGACGAGCGTCACGTCGATGCGCTGCGCCCCCCACGCCTTCTCGAGCCGGTTGTTGAAGCAATCGTTCGCGATGTCATGGTTGTCGACGTAGCGGATGAACCGCGCGCCGCGCGGGAGCGCCGCCGCCTGCTCTTCGGCCGTTTCGCGGAGAAGCGCGGCCGGAGCGCCCTTGTCGTTGACGCTGCGAATCGCCTCGAACCACGCGAAGCCGTAGCTGATGTCGAAGGCCTTGACTTGATCGGCAGGCCGCTGGGTGCCCGCCTCGGCCAACATGCAGACATCGGGCCGGACGGCCTCGAGGCGCTCGCGGGCGGCTTCCCAGAAACCGAGGGGGACGCCGTGAGCCACGTCGCAGCGGAATCCGTCGACGTCGAAATCCTCGATCCAATATTCCATGTTCTTCCACAAATACTCGCGGAGTTGGGGATTGTCCAGATTCACCGCGGGGAACCCCCACGCGGCGGTGGCGATCTTGCCCTCTGCGTCGCGTTTGACGAAGTCGGGATGCTCGTCGAGGAAGACGGCGTTCGGGCCGCAGTGCAGATATACCATGTCCAGCAGCACGCGCATCTGGAGTCTGTGCGCTTCGGCAATGAACGACTTCAAGTCCTCGTCGGTTCCGTACTCCGGATCGACGTGGTAGTAGTCCTTCATCCGATAGGGATTGCGCGGGTTGTTCATGCCCGAGGCCCTCTGCCGCGGGCTCCAGGATTCGGTGTTGGGATCGTCGTCCGAGACAAAGACAGGGCACAGGTAGAGAATGTCGACGCCGAGCGCGGCGACTTGCGGCAGGCGGGCGGCGGCCGCCTTGAGGGTCCCCTCGGGCGTGAAGGCGCGCGGCTGGATCTGATACATGACGCCGCGCCTCACCCACTCCGGGGCCGGCCGGGCCGGGAGCGAGGCAATCGCGGGCTCCGCGTCACCCGCCGCCTCGGCGCGTGGTGCCGCCCCCATTGTAAGCGCGCAGACGGCGCACCCGAGCCACTTCTTCATGTGTACTCCTTTCTCCAGCGGCCTGCCGCGAAAGGGGGGCCCTTGCGGCGCCGCCTCTCGATGGGATTCCGCCCTCGGCTCACTCCGCGTTCCGCGCGTAGACTCGCACGTAGTCGATCTCGAAGTCGCGCGGATACGTCATGTTTGGATCCACATTTCCGATCCATCCCGAGTATTGGAACAGCGCCATCAGGATGAACATCTTCTCCTGTGGTGTCGGGCCTTTGTAGGTGCTGATAACTTCGCCGTCCAGATACCAGTCAACCTGCCCTTCCTGCCATTCCATGGCCCAGACGTGGAAATCTTTGGACGCGTCGATGGGCAGTTTCGGCCGGTGGTGGGCGGATTCGGTGAAGTGCACGTTGAGATCGACGGCCGATTCCGTGTCGGAGATGTTGCGCCCTTGTTGTTCGATGATGTCGATCTCGAGGACGCCGTCGCCCACCTTCTTGCGAACGCCTTCCGGGGTGTATTCCTGCTTCGTCGGATCATGCTGGTGCAGCCAGAAGGCGCTGAGGAGTCCTTCGCCGCGGGGGCACTTGGCGCGGATCTCGAACCAGCCGTATTTCTGGGCGAACTTGTCGAGTATCTGGTATTCGTCCGTGGTTGCGCCGAACCGATGATCCGAGGTTTGGATGCAACTGACGCACGGGGTGCTCTTGTCGGGGCGGAACGGCAGTTCCTCGTCGACGCGGAGCTTCAGCACCCCGTCTTCGATCACGTAGTGGGCGTTGTGGTCGATCCAGCGGCTTGGATGGCCGATGCGCTTGAAGTACTCCTTGCGGCCTGAGCGATAGGCCGAGAACCAGTACATGTCGTTCAACTGGGGGCGATCGAACTCGTCATGGAACGTCAATGTCCATCCCGGCTTCTCCAGCGGAGGCGCCTCTGCGCCCATCGCGCCGGCCATGCCGAGTGTGCAGCACAGGCACGTCAGCCAAACCTCTCTCCCGCTCATTCTCGCCCTCCTTATCTGGTTGCAGTCTTCAACGAGGGACGCCAGGTGTCCACCGTCCGCTCGTTGACGTCCGGAGTCTATTCCGCGTCGCGAGCATACACCCGTACGTAGTCGATCTCGAAGTCCTTTGGATACGTCATGTCCGGATCGATATCGCCGAGCCAACTGGAGGAGTACTGGAAGAGTGCGACGAGGACAAACATCTTCTCCTGGGGCGTGGGGCCCGTGTAGCTCTTGACAACCTCGCCGTCGAGAAACCAGTCAATCTGTCCCTCCTGCCACTCCATGGCCCAGACGTGGAACTCGGTGGATGCGTCGAAGTCCATATGGTACGCGGAGCTTGCGTGTTCCAGGGCGGCCGTCTCCTTGAAGTGGATGTTGCACGTGTTCCGGCCCGCATCCACCATCTTTCCCGGGAGTTCGAAGATATCGATTTCGACGGCGCCGTAGCCCGGCTTGCGGCATTCGCCTTCCGGCGTGTACTCCTGCTTCGTCGGATCGTGCTGGTGGAGCCAGAAGGCGTTGAGGAGGCCGCTTCCCTTGACGCACTTGGCGCGGATCTCGAACCAGCCGTATTTCTGGGCGAACTTATCGAGTATCTGGAACTCGTCCGTGGTTGCGCCGAACCGGTGATCCGAGGTTTGGATGCAACTGACGCACGGCGTGCTCTTGTCGGGCCGGAAGGGCAGATGTTCGTCGATACGGAGCTTCAGCACCCCGTCCTCGATCACGTAGTGCGCGTTGTGGTCAACCCAGCGGCTCGGATGGCCGATGCGCTTGAAGTACTCCTTGCGGCCCGAGCGATAGGCGCGGAACCAGTACATGTCGTCCAACTGGGGCCGCTCGAACTCGTCGTGGAACGTCAATGTCCACCCCGGCTTCTCCAGTGGAGGCGCGGGCGCGTCTGCGCCCATGGCGCCGGACATTCCGAGTGTGCAGCACAAGCAGGTGAGCCACGCATTCCTGTTACTCATTCTTGTCCTCCTCTCAGTTCGCTTGCCAGGGAAGGCCCAGCGTTGGAGTCTGCCTTGCCCGCGGCTTCAGCGCGCTCACCGATCAGGCCGTCTCGGGCGTTCCGTGAGGAGGTAGGTTCCTTCCTCGGTTCGTCCCTTGATGCTCAACGCCATGGGCGGAGACACCCCAAGGGGATCGGTTATCTGGAGATACAGCTTCCCCGCTCTCGGGGCATCGGTGAAGCAATCGGTATGCGTCCGGGAACGGCCCGCATCCACGACACCCGGCCCGGCCTCCGTATCGGGAAACAGCTCCCGCAGGTCGAATCCTGAAGCGCCGGCCCAGATTTCCGCGTCCGAGTCGTCCTTGATGAGGTAGCGGACTTTCCATTCCTCATAGGTGGGCGTCAGGCCGATGTTCAGCCAGTCCACGGCAATTGCGAGTTCGTCGTCCTCCCAGGCGATCCGGGCCTCGGTGAAGAGGTACCGATAGCCGATTATGGCATACATCCGATGGAAGTTGTCCATGGCCTGCGGATCGTCAAAGGCGCTGTAACCCTCGGGGTTGATGTAGGACTTCGTTCCATTGGATACGTTGCAGTTACGGATCACCACCGGATGCAGGTAGCGCACCTGATCAATCAGATGAGAGTAAGGGCGGAAATGGGGGGTTGGGAGGGCCTGCAGCGGTTCGCCCACGAGGGGGGCCAGCTTCCATCGATCCCGCAGGAGTTCGTACAGCTTCACGCCATCCTTCTCATACTCGTTCGAGGCGTAGAAGAGCTTCTGCACGTAGCTCAGGTTCTCGTCCCAGCCCCAGTTGTCGCGGAAGATGCCGAAGACGCCCACCTCATTCCTTGCTGTCAGAAGGTGGAAATGGTAGTCCTTGAGCGTGTCATAGTTGGCCGGGCTATACACCATCCCGTTGGTTGGGGCCAGGAGCCGGATGTCGGGGAGATGCTCTGCGAACGCGTCCGCGAATCGAATCATGCACTCGCTGTTGGAGGGCACCAGATCCTTCGGATACGCCCCCTCGCCCCAAAACCCGAAGTGGCGCATCTCGATGTAGCGGACGAGCTTCTTGCGCTGAATGCTCCGCCCGCCGCAGGTTTGTGCCCCGTCCAGATACTCCGCAAACGCTTTCAAGAGGGCGTCGTATCGCTCGAAGAAATACGGATTCTCAAAGTTCGGCTCCCAGCGCGTGATCCCCCCCCTCGATGACGTGTACTTCGTGTCCTTCTGTTCGCTGCGCTGCAGGGCCTCGTGTACATACGCCGGATACGCGCACAACCCGTCGTCGATGGTGAGCCCATGGTTGGCGCTTGTGACGAAGCAGCCGATATTGAGTTTCTGGCCGTACTGGACACAGTACTCGAAATGTTTGTCCATGTCTGCGAAGAGGTATTCGCCCTCCCCGCGTTCGTAGTCCGCCCAGTTGACGCGGATCATGGAGTTGACGGAGTACTCGCTGACGCGCTGCGCGAACACAACGAGGCGTTCTTCCCCGTTGTCGGGCCCACCGCGCCAGATCTCCGTGCCGGTGCCGGCGTTCTGGATGGCGCCTTCGTCGATGCCGATCACGTCGGGGTGCACGCGCACCCACGTGTTCCCCTCGTCTGCAGCCAGCGCACACGGCGCGAGCGCGACGAGGAGTAGGAGAGGCCTGCCGCTTCCCATCGATAACCTCCGTTTCAGTGGGAGTTCGCCCTCGGTACATGGACGGCGCACGGCCGTCTTAGCTGCCCTGCAGGAGTTAAGCAGACGCGGCGGGAGGAATCAAGCTGCGCGGCCCCCGTCTTCCCGGGGCAGTCGCGGCTGGGCGGCGCTCCCCGAACGCGAAGCCCGGCCGTCTGAGAGCCCCCCTTTCCGCGGCCGGGTGCCTGAGCCCGGCGATTCGCCACGTCGTCCAGGAATCGGCGGCATCCCGCACGGTTGAATCGCCGCGCGGTTCCCGGTTAGTCTCACGGAGCCCGTGGCTGGGGATACGACAGAGGAGTTGTGGAAGTCTTTCTCCATTCGCCGGCCCGGAGGGCATTGGGAGGCGGAGAGTATGGATCGCCGGCGCTTTCTTGCGCGCATGGCTTCGGCGGGCGTTGCGTTGCACATGGGGCGCAGTTGGTGTGGTGTCGCCGAGCCCTCGCAGAAACCCAACATCCTGCTCGTCATCGCGGATGACACGACGTGGTCGGACGTGGCCCGTTATGGCGGCGAGAACGTGGCCACGCCCACCATCGATCACCTGGCCGCCGAGGGCATGCGTTTCCGCAGGGCCTATGTATCGATGGCGATGTGCGTGCCGTGCCGCCACGAGCTCTACACGGGCCTCTACCCCATGGGCAGTGGGGCGTGCTGGAATCACTCGACGTCGCGCGAGGGCACCGAGAGCATTTGCCATCATCTGGGCGGGCTAGGATACCGCGTGGGCCTGGCAGGGAAATGCCATGCCGAACCGCAGAGTGTGTTCCCCTTTGAGCGCATCGCGGGCTTCGAGTCCAATTGCGTCCACAAAGACACCGTCAGCGCGGCGGATGTAGCGGGCATTACGGAGTTCATGACGCGCAGTGGCGAGGCGCCGTTCTGCCTGGCGGTAGGACTGGTGGACTCTCACATTCCATGGACAACGGGAGCGCCGGAACACATCGAGGAGAAGGGGTTCACGCTGCCGCCGACGCTGCCCGACCTCCCGGCGGTGCGCAAGGACTACGTGAAGTACTTGGCGGAGGTGGCCGAACTGGATCGCAATGTCGGGAGGGTATTGCGGGCCCTTGACGATGCCGGAAAGCGGGGAAACACCATCGTGGTGTTCTCCTCCGAGCAAGGCGCCCAGTTCCCGGGCGCGAAATGGACGGCCTGGGAGGACGGGCTCCGCACGGCGCTCCTTGTGCGGTGGCCGGGGCAGGTGAAGGCGGGCAGCGAGACAGATGCCCTCGTGCAGTACGCCGACGTGTTGCCGACGCTCCTCGAGGCCGCAGGGGGCCGGGCGGATCTGGACGGCACGAGCTTTCTGGGCGTGCTGCTCGGAGGCGAGGCCCGCCACCGCGACTATGCGTACGCCATGCACAACAACGCGGCGTCCGGGCCGCCCTATCCCGTGCGAAGCGTTGCCGACGGCCGTTTCCGCTACATCCGGAACCTCCTTCCAGCAGAGGAATACACCCAGCGGCACATGGAAGAAACCATGCACCTCAACGGGCACCCCTACTGGCAGGCCTGGAAGGAGGCCGCGCAGGAGGAGGGCCCGGCGCGGGAACTCTACCTCCGTTTCCGGCAACGGCCCGCAGAGGAATTCTACGATACCGAGCGGGATCCGCACTGCCTCGACAACCTCGCCGGGAGGGCCGAATACGCGTCCGTGAAGGCAAGCCTGGCCCGTGCGCTGGAGGCATGGATGGCGGCCGAGGGCGATCCGGGGGCCGCGCTCGACACCCCGGAGGCCTACTACCCGCGCAGTGTGAAGAGGATGCGCGAAGACATGCGCGCCGCGCAGAAAGCCGCCGAAACAGCGAAGAAGTGACGAGGCACGCCTCGCGCTTGTCGCGTCGTCAGCGCAAAGCAGTGCGCTATGGCGTCACGGCATACCACAACGTGGCATACTGCGGCCCAATCGTAAACGCGATGCCATCGGCCGTCTGCTCGAACTCGACGTCGCCCTTCGGGCCGCCGGTTCCGTCCAGGGCGGCGACGTGCCCGCCGGACGGGAGTTCGATGAAGGCTTCGATGCCCTCGGCGAGCACGGGCGGATCGCCCCATTGATTCGAGATCGTCGTGCGCGCTTCGTTCCAGCCCAT